>JAJFHR010000212.1 GCA_021775515.1 Hyphomicrobiales bacterium
GGTGCCAGGCCCTCATAGGGTTCATCAAGCAGCAGCAACCTGACATCACGCGCCAACGCCCTGGCAACTGCCAGCATTTGCTGTTCACCACCCGACATCGTCGTTGCTTCCTGCTTGCGGCGTTCAGCCAGGCGGGGAAAATGCTGGTAAATTCGTTCAAGCTCCCAGCCGCTCTTTTCAGCGATCTGCGCCAGTATCAAATTTTCTTCAACACTCACACCAGGGATAATCCGGCGGTCTTCAGGCACAAGTTGAACGCCCGACTGTGCCGCCATAAAGGGTGGCATGTCATGCAGGGGCTGTCCGGCCAGCCATATTTCCCCGGATTTAAGGGCCGGTTCAAATGCCCGGGCAATTGTTCGCAAAGTCGACGTCTTGCCGGCACCGTTTCGCCCCAACACGGCAATAATCTCGCTCTCGGCAAGATCAAACGACACACCTTGAACAATATAACTGTCACCGTAATAGGCATGAATATCCCGGCATGAAAAATAAACCTTTGCCGCAGAGTTGGGATTTTCTAGAACGGATGAACTCATTCCTGCTCCTCCCCAAGGTAAGCTTCCTTGACTTTGGGATCTCCTTTTACGTCCTCGGGTTTTCCTTCAGCAATAATTCTGCCCTGCGCCAGCACCGAGATAGTTTCGGATAAGGCAAAAACCACGCTCATATCATGTTCAACAATCACCATGGTCATTTTGGTTTTTGCCGAAATATTCCGCAACAGATCAATGGTGGTTTCAGTTTCGTGACGGGCCATGCCAGCGGTCGGCTCATCTAACAATAGAAGACGTGGTTCATGAGCAAGACAGATACCCAGTTCCAGCCGCCTTTTGTCGCCACGCGACAGATGGCGGGCCTCGGCTTTTTGCTGCTCAATCAGTCCAACTTCCTCCAGTACCCGCTTGGCATTGTTGATTACCGGTTTGGCAGTATCGGCCGTTTCGAACAGGTTGAACTTAAAACCGCCATCACGGTCGGCATACCCTGAGATGGCGATATTCTCCAACAACGTCAGGTCGGGGAAAACCTGCGGTGTTTGAAAGACCCGCGCCACGCCGAGCTGATTGATGTCGTGCGGCGTTTTTCCCAACAGCGATTTACCGTCAAACTCAACTGAGCCACCATCCGGTTTAAGTAAACCCACAAGCACATTCAAAAGCGTTGATTTTCCAGCGCCATTTGGCCCGATCAATGAATGAATCGAGCCCTCATCGACGGAAAAATTCACGTTATGCAGCGCTGCTAATCCGCCAAAATTTTTGTTGACCTGGGAGACTTCAAGTATCGACATCAATTGTCTCCCTGGCGGGAAACTCTGTTCCACAAGCGTTTTGCCCCATCAGCAAAACCTCCCGGCAAGAATATGACGATAGCCATAAACATCAGGCCAAGCACCAATAACCATTGTTCCTGCAGCAGCACGGACACGACATTCTCGAAATAGAGCATGAAGAAGGCGCCAAACATGGGGCCGACAAGGGTTCCAACACCGCCCATAACCGTCATGATGACAACGCGGCCGGATTCCTGCCAGGACAGAAACTCCGAGGCAACATAGGGCTCATAAATGACCATCAAGGAGCCTGCAAGTCCGGCATAAATGGCACTGATAACAAAGGCCGACAACTTGTAACGTAGAACGTTTATACCGGTGTACTCAAGGCGGGTCTGATTGGATTTGATCGCTTTCATCATCAAGCCGAACGGCGAGCGGCCGATCCGGCGGGCAATATAAAACATAATGATTGCAAGCACCGCCACAAAATAGAACATGGTCAGGTTTTGCATTTTCAGGCCAAAAAGCATCGGCGTTGGCACCCCGGTAAGGCCGTTGTCGCCACCGGTCCAGTCCTGAAGCGTGGAGACGGCGAGAGAATGAAACATTTCACCAAATGCCAGGGTAAGGATAGAAAAATAAATTCCGGTTCTCTTCAGGGTCAATAAGCCGATGATCAAGGCCATTATCAACGTAACGATCAGGCTGGCGATCATGGCCGGAATGATATTGTCGCTCACATGCAGCAACATCAAGCCGGTAATATAGGCCGAGATTCCAAAAAACGCCGCATGACCGAATGAAAGATAGCCCGTGTAGCCAAGCAACAAATCAAACCCGACAGCAAAAATTGCCCAGATCAGAATTTTCGTATCCAGCCCGCTATAACCGCCAATTAGCGGAAACCATAAAGGCATGGTGAAGGTAATCAAGGCAAATACCGCGAGGGTGGTTAGATCCTTGCGCTTAAAATCGCTCCCCACGCGCCTGCCTGAAGCCGAAGGATCGTAAGCGGCTTTAATATCCGAACTGCTCATTCCATCAATCCCTTTTGACCAAGCAATCCACGCGGCCGGATCAACAACACCGCCACGGCAACCAGGTAAACAACAATCTGGGACAACCAGGCAACGTTCACGGAAAACGCCATTGCCATGCCTATCATTATGCTGGCCAGGACCGCACCGGGCAACGAGCCCATGCCACCGATCACCACAACCAGAAACGAGGGAACCAGCATACTCATGCCGACCGCGGGATCAACCTGGGTCACCGGTCCGCCAAAGACCCCGGCAATACCGGCAATAGCTGATCCCAGGCCGAATACCACAGCAAAACGTTTAGAAATATTGATGCCCAAAAACCGCAGCATTTCGGAATCACGCATACCCGCGCGCACAACCAGGCCAAACCGGGTAAACTGCAGCAAAACGAATAGGCCAGCGACGGTGGACATGGATACGAGAATTAGAATAAGCCGCCATTTAGGATAAAACACAAAACCTTCGATAAACGGCATATAGATGCGCAAACCTGGAATAGGATCGGGCACTGTGACACCGGTCCCATAAAAAATAGTCTGCCCGGTCCCCCAGGCAGGTTCAGCAAACGGGATATTATTGGCGCCAAAATACCACTTCAGGGCTTCTTGTACGACGATAGCCAACCCAAATGTAACCAAAATCTGGTCGGTGTGAGGCCGATCATAGAAATGTTTTACCAACCCTCGTTCCATCAATAACCCAATGGCAAACAAGGCTAACGGCACAACAAGGATGGCTGTGACAAAACCTAACTTCCCGGCCAAAATGACGGCGATATAGGCACCGAGCATAAACAGGGCACCATGGGCGAAATTAACAACGCCAAGAGTGCCAAAAATCAACGTCAACCCGAGAGCAATCAAAACGAAGATTGCGCCGAGCTGAAGTCCGGTCAACACCTGCAAAAATATTTGGTTCACGTGAGCCTGCCTCCCAACATTTCACTTTTATTTCGAATGCGCTCCGACATTCATAGCGCAGCGAGCTAGATGAACCAACTGGTAGTCGCCACGATGCTGTCAGCACTTTTAATTCTTGCTGTTCAGCGAAATCGAGAGTTGCAGTTTCCCAAGGATGCCGCAACTCTCAATATTCTTAGTCTAACTCTAGGCCGGTTCGTAAGCGCCAAGTTCACCCTTGAAAGTTTCAACCGGATAGGTAACCGCATCACGAGGAGTTTTATCAACGATATCGAGCAGATCAAACTCACTGGTCATTTTGCTCTTGGGTTTACCCTGCACAACAAGGATATCCTTAAAGCACTGATGATCCTCGGCCCGATACAGTGTTTTGCCATTACCAAGGCCATCAAACTCAAAGCCCTCCAGGGCCTTGATAACCGCTGGCGGATAGAAAGTTCCGGCGGTTTCGCAAGCATTGGCATAAAGCAGAACCTGGGCATAGCAGGTCTGAGCCGCCTGCGATGGAGGCCGACCATACTCATCTCCAAAGCTCTTATTGAAGGCCTTTGAGCCATCGTCATCAAGCTTGTAGTCCCAACCAGCGGTACCCAACACGCCCTCAATATTGTCCGGACCAGCGCCAGAAGCCATCAAGCGTGAATATAGCGGCACGACAATCTGCATGTCTTTGCCGTTTTTCTGCAATCCTTTCATGCCGAAGTTCACCGCGCCCGATAAAGAGTTGATCATGTTCTTGCCGTAATGGTTGAGAACAAGGACATCCGCATCGGAATTCAAGGCAGCGGTCAAATATTGCGAAAAGTCCGTCGACTTAAGCGGCGTCAGAATATTATTGACGGTCGTCCAGCCCATGCCTTCGGTGGCATCTTTCATCGACTGATATTGGGTATGACCCCAGGTATAATCGGCCGTTAAATGGAAGGCGCGACGGTCCTTGCCATATTCTTTAGCCAGGATTGGTGCCAATGCCTTACCTGTCATAAAGGCGTTGAAAAAGTGCCGGAAGCCATAACGACGTTTGTCTTTACCCGTCGTATCATTGGAATGGGTAAGACCGGCCATGAATATGACGCCCAATTCCTGAGCGAGATACTGCTGGGCAATGGCCACCGCTGATGAAGATCCACCGCCATACATAATGACGCCATCACGCTCAATCATGCGGCGCGCGC
>JAJFHR010000213.1 GCA_021775515.1 Hyphomicrobiales bacterium
GCCCCAATCTGATCCGGGTATCCTTTTCCAATGGTCAGATCAATCGTCCGATGGGACCGTATCTTGCCAGTAAAGGGGTGAAAAAGGCCTATGTTATGGCCCCTGACTATGCCGCCGGTCATCAGATGATTGAAGCTTTCAAAAAGGGCTTTACGGCTTCTGGTGGAGAAATCGTCGGAGAAGCATTTACACCTTTCCGCAAAACAAAAGATTTCGGGCCCTATTTGACGGCAGCAAAAGCTACTAACCCCGACGCCATTTATGTTTTTTATGCTGGTGGTGAAGCCATCGGTTTTGTCAAACAATATGCAAGCTTTGGATTGAAGTCTTCTGTCCCGCTTTATGGGTCGGGCTTTTTGACATCGCCGCTTTATGTCAACGTTGAGGGTGAAGCTGCAAATGGCGTGACTGTGGCCCTGCATTATGTTCCGACACTTGATACGCCTGAAAACATGCGTTTTCAAAAAGACTTTCAGGCAGAACAAGGCCGCGTCGGGTCAGAATTTGCCGTTCAGGGCTATGATGCCGGCAGGATGGTGGTGGAAGCCATCAAAGCTTCAGGTGGCGACAAAGCCAAATTCAAATCTCAGATTGGCAAAGCGTCATTCACAGGCCCGCGCGGACCTTTGAAAATTGACCAGGCAACTAACAATGTCGTTCAGAATATTTACATTTACGAAAATGTACTCAAGGATGGCAAGATCACACAGGTCGTCAAGGATGTTAGCAAAAACGTTCAAGACCCTGTAAACGGTTGCGCAATGTAAATTTGACACGCCTGTAACCAAATGGCCGGACTGAGTTCCGGCCATTTTATTTTCATATGGCGCGGCCTGAGTGCTTTCAAGTGATCATATTAGCGTGTATCTGTGATGACAGCCAACCACCTTCAATGATCAATATGTCGAGCGACAGATGATTACAGACTACAGCTTTTGGACCATTCAGCTGTTAAACGGATTGCAGTTTTCAATGCTTCTGTTTTTGCTATCAGTTGGCTTGTCGATAATTTTCGGACTGATGAATTTTGTCAATCTCGCCCATGGTTCTCTCTATGCTCTGGGAGCTTTTACTGGTTATACGTTTGCCAAATTGCTGGGTTCATACTGGGCAGCTTTTTTTCTGGCTCCTGTCGCAGTGGCACTTGTAGGGGCAATTTTGTATCAGCTTTTGATCAAACGCATGCGCTCGGCCAGCCCGTTGAACCAGGTGCTCGTTACCTTTGGGTTGTTGTTTGTATTCCTTGATGTTTTTAGGTTTGTTTGGGGTGATTTTACCCTTGGCATAGACACGCCGGAATTGTTGAATTTTGGTTTTGCCATGGGTGGGCAGCTTTACCCGGCCTATCGTTTATTCATTATCTTCCTTGGTCTGATTATTATGGCGGCGCTTTGGCTGGTACTGGAACGCACAAATATCGGCGCGATGATTAGAGCCGGTGTTGATAATGGCGAAATGGCTGCCTGCCTGGGCATGAATGTGAATAAGGTTTTCTTTTCGGTTTTTTGCGTCGGCTGTGCGCTGGCCGGGCTTGCCGGCGTTGTCGCAGCGCCGATTTTTTCAGTCTACCCCGGTATGGGCATTGAACTTCTGGTGCCGACCTTAATCGTAGTTGTTATTGGCGGTCTGGGCAGTCTGCGCGGGGTGATCGCCGGTTCGATGCTGGTCGGTATGATACAGACTTTCGGTCAGGTTCTCGCCCCGCAAGTTGCCAGCATGCTGGTCTATGCCCTGCTGGCTGCAACCTTGATCCTGCGGCCCCAGGGTCTGTTTCCAGCTAGGGGTTAAACGGCGTGATAAAGCAGGAAACACTACGAACGTTTCTGGCGGTGTTGCTGGTTATCATTGCGGTTATCTACGCTGTCAACGCGGGCTATTTTGGTAAAGAAATACTCGCTGAAATTCTACTTTTTGCAATCCTTGCCATGAGCCTTGATTTTCTTGCCGGATTTGGCGGCATGGTATCTTTGGGCCATGCAGCGCTTTATGGAACTGGGGCATATTTTTATGCTGTATTGACGGTGAATTATGGCTGGAACGCACCGTCCGCGATGGCCGCAGCCATATTTTTTTGCGGGATAGCCGGGTGGATTGTCGGGGCTGCCACTGCCCGGGTACGCGGTATTTTTTTTATTATGGCAACTTTGGCCTTTGGCCAGATGGCCTATGTTTATGTTTTCGAAAACCGGGCGTTGGGTGGTGATGACGGCATGTCAGGAATTCCGCGGCTGGATTTATCGCTTGTCGGTATCGACCTCGTTGATCCGACCAATTTCGACATATTCCTGATTGTTGTTGCCGCGTTCGTTTTCATCTTTTTGATGTGGCTGCTGAAATCCGGGTTTGGCCGCACGCTGGTCGGGCTTCACCGCAACGAAATGCGCATGCGCGCCCTCGGGCTTTCCTTGTTGCTGCATAAAGCTGCAGCCTTTGCTATCGCCGGAGGCATAGCTGGTCTGGCAGGAACACTCGCAGCCCAGCATGCCATGTTTGTCTCCCCTGACTATCTGGATTGGAAACTGTCTGGATTGGTTTTGATAATTGTAATTCTCGGCGGACTTGGCAGCCTAATTGGGCCGGTGTTGGGGGCGGCTGTTGTGATTATTCTGAAGCATCAAATCAGCGCTTATACAGAGCATTGGGCCTTTTTTATCGGTGTATTCTTGATCATCGCCGTTTTGGCCGGAGGCCATGGCCTATACGATCTGTTGGTAAAGTTGAATAAAAGAGCAAGGCGCAAAGCAACCAAGCCGGAGGAGGTAGTGGATGCTTGAAGCCCAAAATCTCATGAAGAGCTTTGGCGCCCTTCATGTTACCAATAATGTTTCAGTCTCAATAAAACAGGGCGAACGCCGCGCGATCATCGGGCCTAACGGGGCAGGCAAAACGACGTTTTTCAATCTTTTGACCGGTGAGTTGCCGCTCGACGAAGGCCGGGTGCTCCTGGGCGGTCAGGATATAACCAAGTTAAAACCCGATGGCCGGGCACGGCGTGGATTAGGTCGAAGTTTTCAAAAAAATAATTTGTTCGATGGATTGACGGTCCAGGAAAGTCTAACGCTTGCTGCGGTAACGGCGTTGGGCAAGAGCGGTATCTTTTGGCGCGATCCGGCAAATGATGATGAGGTTGTGCAGCGTGTAAAAACAACGGCACAACAAATAAAGCTGGAACAGGTTCTCAACACCGTTACGGATAATCTGTCCTATGGTCAAAGACGCCAGCTTGAAGTTGGCATTGCCCTGGCCTCTCGCCCCAAAGTATTGCTGCTGGACGAACCAACTTCCGGCATGAGCCCGGAAGACACCGGCGGCATGCTGGAACTTCTGAAAAACCTGACAGGCGAGGTAACCATGCTGATCATCGAGCACGACATGGACCTGGTCTACAACCTTGCCGATCAGGTCAGTGTGCTCAATTATGGTCAGATCATATTTGAAGGAACGCCTGAAGAAACCAGAGCAAGCGAAGAAGTCAGGCGCATCTACATCGGCGAGTGGGGCGAAGACGATGCTTGACCTTGACGACATTCATTCAGGCTATGGTGAAACCAGAATTTTGCATGGGGTCAGCCTAAATGTAGCAGTAGGAGAGGTAGTCACAATTTTGGGTCGCAACGGCGTCGGTAAATCCACCGTGCTCAAAACCATCATGGGCCTTTTGCCATGCCTTGAAGGAAAAATTATCTTTGATGGTGAACAACTTAACGCAGCCCAGCCCTTTGAGGTCGCTGCCAGGGGCATTGCCTATGTACCCGAAACCCGGGATATTTTCCCCTCGCTCAGTGTGTTGGAAAATCTCGAATTGCCGCTATCTTTAAAAGCGGGCAGGCAAGGTGAGTGGACATTGGAGCGGGTTTTTTCGTTCTTCCCGCATTTAGCCAGCAGAAAGCAAAATGGCGGTGCCCAGCTATCGGGCGGCGAACAGCAGATGCTCGCTATCGGCCGCGCCCTTTTATTGAATCCGCGCCTGCTGATTTTGGATGAGCCGACCGAAGGTCTTGCCCCCATTATCATCCGCGAAATTCACGACAAACTAACCGAGCTGAAAGACGAAGGCCTGACCATCTTGCTGGTAGAACAAAATTTCGGTTTTGCCACCAGCCTGGCAGACCGCTGTTATCTTCTGGGAAAATCGGTGGTTCAGTGGTCGGGAAGTGCAGAGGAAATTAAAAAAGACAAGGACGCCCAGCATCGTTGGCTGGGAGTTTAGAGCGTGTCTCGCAAAAGTGGGCACCGGTTTTGCGATAAAGACACGCGCAAAAACAAAGGGTTAGAGCGTGTCAAATGAATCCAAAAAAAGGAGACACGCATTAGATGCGCCGGCCACTACCGGTTGGGAGTTTATGACATCGGGGTTGCCCGCTCAAGGATGGCGTCAAAATCAACGCCGGCAGGCAAAGTGCCATAGGTGCCGGTCCAGTGCGGGCCCAGGCGTGAAGCACAAAAGGCATCGGCAATAGCTGCCGGTGCGTGTTGCACCAATAGTGCTGCTTGAAGAGTGTTGGCGATCTTTTCCACAATGCTTCTTGCGCGTAATTCCTGATCCTCGCGGCGGCTGAATTCATCTTTAAGAGCCGCGATCGATGCATCCAGGGCAGCATTGCTGCCACACGCTGCCTCAAGTTCGGCCAAGACTGCCGGTATTATGCCGTTTTCCCGAGACATGGCGCGCAATGCGTCGAGGCAAATTACGTTGCCTGAGCCTTCCCAGATGCTGTTAACCGGAGCTTCGCGGTAAAGCCGTGGCATAATCGATTCTTCGATATATCCTGATCCGCCGTGACATTCCAACGCTTCAAACATATGTCCCGGCGCCCGCTTGCAGTTCCAGTATTTGCCTATCGCCGTTCCGATGCGGGCCAGGGCGGCCGCGCTTTCGTTAGTCGCCGCTTCATCTGTGGCGCGCGCGATGCGCAACGCCAGGACAATCGCTGCTTCCGCTTCTATCGCCAGATCAGCCAGCACGTTGCGCATCAACGGCTGTTGAATAAGCATTTTCTGGAACGCCGTGCGGTGGCTCGTGTGGTGCAAAGCCTGGACCAGGCCCTGGCGCATCAACCCGGCTGAACTGACACAGCAATAAAGTCGTGTGCCTTGAACCATTTCGAGGATCGTACGCACGCCGCGTCCTTCCTGGCCCACCATAACACCCCAGGTATCGTGTAGCTCCATTTCACAAGAGGCATTCGACCGGTTGCCAAGTTTATCCTTGAGGCGTTGGATGAACAAAGTATTGCGCTCCCCGCTCGGCATCCAGCGTGGAACCAGAAAACACGACAGGCCAACGTCGGTATAAGCAAGTGTCAAAAAACCATCCGACATTGGGGCTGAGCAGAAAAACTTATGGCCGGTGAGCCGGTGTTCGGCACCTTCACCCGTAGTTTTGCCTAGCGCCACAGCACGCGTCGTATTGGTTCGCACATCGGAGCCGCCTTGCTTCTCCGTCATGAACATACCCATCATAGCCCCTGTTTTTTCATCCACCGGTATGTCGCGGGGGTCATACGAGGTAGACAACAGTTTGGATATCCAGTCTTCGCCAACACGAGGCGTCAGGCGCAGTGCCGGAATTGCGGCATAGGTCATTGCCATTGGGCACAAAACGCCGCCTTCTGCTTGGGCGAACATATATGTCAGGGCTGCCTGGGCAACTTGAGAGCCGGGCCGGGAATGATTCCAGGCAAAACTCGGCACTTGGTTTTCAACTGCAACCGCCATGAGGTCGTGGTAATGAGGATGGAAATCAACCTGGTTGATGCGCATGCCATAACGGTCAAACGGCCGGTTTTCCGGAGTGATCCTATTAGCGGTATCGGCTTTCTCAAAAGTCTCGGCTGCCCCCGCTATTTTACCGAATTTTGCCAGATGCTCTTCAGCCCAGCCGCCACCTTCGCGGGCAATTCCCTCTCGCAGTGCTGCGTCATTATTCCATAAATCCTGGTCCCCCACATAAGGAGGCATGTTGGTGACATCATGCGTTGGCAGATTGGCAAGCGGTTTTAACGGGGTCATCAAATTAAATCCTCGATCAAGAGGAGTGCAAACAACAAGTCTAGCCGACATTTGCCCTAGGGCCTAGATGTCGATTGGCTTTAAAGTCCCAAAATTCACATCATACTGTGGCTTGCCTCTAAGGCATGGCGGCGGTGGGGTTTTCTGGCTTACTGCTGTAAGAGAGATTTTTCTGATCAAGAGAACTTATGCAACAGGGGGACTAAACCGATCATATGGAACGACCGCAACTGGTGTTAACTCAACCAGGAAGTCTGTGTGTCCGAGCCCGGCTACCATGACAGAGGTACTCACCGGAGCGGTTTCGCGGCAAAAGAACTCCTTGCGAACATGCTGGATCTCCGGCAATTGTGAAGGATTGGTGTAGTAAGTTGTGATCGAAACAATATCTTCCATAACACCTCCCACAGATTGCAATAGGGTGAGAATATTTTGAAAACACTGACGTGTCTGAACTTCGACATCACCCTTTCCGACAAGGCGCTCATTCTCATCCCAGGCGACCTGACCAGTGAAATGAAGAATACGTCCTTCGGGCTGAACTATTCCCATGTTGAAGCCTCGATCCCTTGGCTTCCACAGATAATCTGGATTGAAACCCTCCGCCATTTTACTCAATTCCTCTGTCTATGCCGGTTAAGCAAATCACACTTCCGCCAGCAGTTTTTCCATCACCCGGCGATAAGCCAAATCTATGCTGCGATCTTCCTTGTGGCGGCCTTGGGAAATTATTTTTTTCCCGGCCACATAAACATCGCGAGGCGCACGGTTTAAAGCACCAAACAGCCAGTAATCCATATACCGGCCACCGGCCGCAAGCGGCAGACCATCAAGGACAGGTTCAAGCACCAGGAAGTCGGCCCGTTTGCCAGGAGCAATAACGCCCGCTGTTTGCGCCAGGGCGCGGGCACCTCCCGCGCACGCTCGCTGGAAAAGATACTCGCCAACGTGCGGATTATTTCCGTCCGCCAGGATATTACGGCGTCTTTTTGATAATCTTTGTGAGTATTCAAGCATCTGCAATTCTTCGGCCACATTAGTTCGAATATTGGAATCGGTTCCCACACCATAATGACCGTTTGCTGATAGAAACTCTTCTGCCGGGAAAATTCCATCGCCCAAATTAGCTTCGGTCATCGGACACAGACCGGCAATTGCCCCCGAAGTTGCCATAGCCCGGGTTTCCTGTGCGTTCATGTGGGTCGCATGGATCAAACACCAGGTGTCATCAACGGGCAACTGGTCCAGCAGCCACTCAACCGGTCGGCCACCAAAATGGGCCACGCAATCCTCAACTTCTTTGACCTGTTCAGCAATGTGGATATGCATCGGCCCTTCAGGAGTGATGCTCTTTCGCAGATTTTGAAGGTCGCTGAGCTCGGCCGGTGTTACTGCGCGCAAGGAGTGCGGTGCAATCCCAAGTTTGTTGAGCGGTGACCGGCAATAAGGCGTGAGATCCTCAAGAAGTCTGGCGTAGTCGTTCAAACTATGCACAAAACGCTTTTGTGCGGCGGTGGGCGGCTGACCGCCAAAACCTGAATGTGCATAAAATACCGGCAAATGCGTAAGCGCGATGCCAGCGGCCTCGGCGGCTTCAAAGATTGCCACCGACATGGTTGCGGGATCATTATAACGTGAGCCATCGGGTGAATGATGCAGGTAGTGAAACTCTCCCACGCAAGTGAAACCGCCCTTGAGAAACTCCACATAGAGTTTAGCGGCAATCGCGCTGAGGTCCTCAGGATCGATAATGTTGACAAAACGGTACATCACCTCACGCCAGCTCCAGAAACTGTCGTCTGAATTGCCGCGCACTTCTCCTAATCCTGCCATGGCGCGCTGAAATGCATGTGAATGAAGGTTCACCGCTCCCGGCACCACATAACCGTCGATGAGTACAAGGTTCTCAGGATTTTTATCGCTCACCAGCGTTTCAAAAAAACCATTTTTGTCCAGCCTAACGCTGACGTTTTGGTGCCAGCCATCCTGCAGAAGAACAGCGTTGAAGTGAAACCCGCGGGCTCCTGTCTTACTATTCATGTCCGCTTGTCTCCCGGCAGGAATTTGTGGTGAAATTTTGAAAGCCCAAACTCGCGTTTTTCAACTCGCATTGCAGGCTTTTCGCGCGGCTCA
>JAJFHR010000214.1 GCA_021775515.1 Hyphomicrobiales bacterium
ACAAAGCGCTTTTTTAGCTCAGGATTCTGGAAGTTAAAGCCATCTCAGATCGATATTGCCGCAACGGCAGGCACATATTTATTGTTAGCGTTGGTAAATTGACATGATTCCATATATGAGATAAATTCTCATATATGGATAAACATGACCACAATACAGTAGAGAGTGATTTTCGCCTGGCTGAACGGCTTAAGGCTCTGCGTGCTGATCGCGGCTGGTCGCTTGATGAACTGGCCCAGCGCAGCAACATCTCGCGGGCAACTCTTTCGCGCATGGAAAAATGTGAGGTCAGCCCCACGGCCAATGTTCTTGGCAGGCTGTGTGCTGCCTATGACATGACCCTGTCGCGGTTAATGTCGATGGTTGAGGCTCAATATGCACCGGTTGTCCGCCGTTTGAAACAACCGGTATGGATCGATGCTGAAACCGGATTTGAGAGGAGATCGGTTTCTCCGCCGGCTGAAAACCTCGCCTGTGAGGTTCTCAGTTGTTATCTCCCACCAGATGTGACCATTGACTATCCGGTGCCGCCCAAGGCCGGGCTGGAGCACCATCTCGTTATGTTGGAAGGTGAGCTTGAGTTGAGCATTGAGGGTAAAGTCTATCAGCTCGAACCGGGCGATTGCCTGCGTTACAAATTGCACGGCAGCAGTGTTTTTCGTGCCCACAAAAAACTTGGCGCACGCTATTTTCTCGTGGTTGTGTGAGGTCCGATGACACAGGAAGCGCCCAAGGTAATCTGCCTTACTCAACAGGGTCTCGATGATCACCTGCCTGACCTTGCGGAGATTTTGCACAGCAGTGTTCATAATGGTGCCAGTGTCGGTTTCATTTTGCCGTTTTCGATTGAGGAAAGCCGTAACTTCTGGATCAGTAAAGTACGCCCGGGTGTTGCCACGGGCGACACCATTCTCATGGTGGCCAAATTCAGCGGCCGGGTTGCCGGTACGGTTCAGCTCGACTGTGCGACACCGCCCAATCAGCCGCACCGCGGTGTTGTTGCCAAGTTGCTCGTTCGTAAAAAATATCAAAAACGGGGCATCGCAAGATTGCTGATGGCGGCGCTGGAAGGATGCGCGCGCGATAACGGCAGGCACCTCATGACCCTTGATACCAGAACCGGCGATGTGGCAGAGCCGCTTTATCGATCTATAGGATATCAGACTGCGGGCATTATTCCGGGTTTTTGCCTCGCGCCTGAGGGTGATTGCTTCGATGCGACAACCTATATGTACAAGGCGCTTTAAAGTGTCGGGAAACGGCTTTTCAATTCTGCTGCTTGTTTTGGCCTCAGCCGGGGGTGCTCTGATTGCTGCGCAAGGACCGATTTACACACGAATGGCCTCAGGTCTTGGCGGTCCGATACAGGCGGCAATGCTCGCCTTTGCAATCGGAACCCTCAGTTTATTTCTGATTTCTGTGCTAACTCGCACCCCCTTGCCGCAAATATCGGAGATGATGCAGGTACCGATTTGGGTGTGGGCAGGCGGGCTGATTGGCGTTTATATGGTTTTGGTCTCGATTATTGCGGTTCCCAAACTCGGCGTCGCCTCCTTCATGGTCGCAGTGGTGGTGGGACAATTGGCAGCAAGCCACCTCTACGATCATTTCGGTGTGTTTGGATTGGAACCCAGACAGGTTTCGCCGTTAAATGTGTTGGGATTAATCCTGATGATGGTCGGAGTCTTTCTGACGAGCTGGAAGTGAGGTTATCAAGGAGCCGGTATGAAAAATAAGTCGATTGCGCCAACAATTACCGACTTTTGATATTACCTAGTCAAAAGGTCCATGGTTTTTCCAGCTAAGGCGGTTCGGGCTTTGTTTAACGCTTTAAGACTGGCGAGGGTCTCTTCCGGGCGATCTGTTGCCACGCCCACCAACAGCGCTTCAATTAGAGCGAGGGTTGCTGTATGCATGCTCAGCATATCTGCCCGGCCACGCGCAACGGGGAGGACCAGGTCAACACGATTGCGCAGCCTGGTGCCAAGCGTGTCGGAAAAAAGTATCTTGGTAAGGTTACACTGATCGGCCATATCCAATAATACGGTCAATTCCCGGTACACTCTGCCGTAGGCAAAAATCATCAAAAGGTCACCCTCTTTGAACTTCTGTAGGCCGTCAGCAAGGAGAAGACCTGTTTGGGTCAGGCTTTGTGCGTCGATGCCAAAACGTTCGAGTTGAACCATAAAATAATTCGCCATTGCACTAGAGGGTCCGATGCCGAAAATAAAAACCCGGCGAGCACTGACTATGTATTTAATGGCTTTTCGAAAGTGGTTTGACGTGATGTCACGGCGGAGGTCTTCCAGCGATTTTTGGTGGATATCCAATGTTACATTGAGAGCAGAGCCCAAATCATCACCGACTTCCTGGAGGGTTCTAGCTACCCGGCCGGCGGGAGATAAGTTTTCCCTAAGCTCCTGAACCAGTGTTCGCCGAAACTCTTCCATACCGGAAAAGCCGAGAGCCTTGGTGGTCCGAACTACCGTGGCATCACTCGTGCCAATTTGCTCTGCGAGCGCGGAAGCAGAGGCGATGAGAACCTCTTCGCGGTTCTCCAGGAAAAACCTGCCGACACGCTGCTCTGCAGGGCTTAGTTGGTCCAGGCATGCCTTTAGTCGGTCAGCGAAGGTAATGGACGATTCCATGGCCTTAAGATCCTTGTTTGGTTTAATGAGTTGACACAAATAGTAGTATACACTACTTGTAATAAAGTTTTGTAGTAAATATTACTTTTTACACAATTACCTAGATGAACGAGAAGGGGCGTAAAAATGTTCCTGCCGAAAAATACGGAAAAAATACCGAGGGGAGTTTGGGCACTCGGGCTCGTTAGCCTTTTCATGGATGCCTCATCAGAGCTTGTGCATAGCCTTCTTCCTGCGCTGTTTGTCTCGCTTGGCATCAGCATGGTTGCGGTCGGATTCATTGAAGGTGTAGCGGGGTCTACCGCGGCAATTACAAAAATGTTTTCCGGTGCCTTGAGTGACCGGCTGGGCAGGCGCAAAATTCTAGCGGTGATGGGTTATGGACTGGCGGCTGTTACGAAGCCACTGTTTCCCCTGGCGCAATCGGCGGAAGTCCTATTTACAGCGCGTTTTATTGACCGGATTGGCAAGGGCATCAGAGGTGCGCCGCGTGATGCGCTGATTGCTGACATCACGCCGCCGGCTATTCGCGGCGCGGCTTATGGTTTGCGCCAATCGCTGGACGCGGCGGGTGCTTTCATTGGTCCGCTTTTGGCAATTGCCCTAATGGCTTTGCTATCTGATAATATTCATCTTGTTCTATGGTTTGCATTGATCCCTGCCGTACTGTGCATGGTGTTTCTTCTCTTTGGTGTCGAAGAGCCGGACACAATTTCAGCAGCTGATGACAAACACAACAAGCGCAGATTTCCTCTGCGGCGCGCTGAATTTATTCAATTGAACAGCCGCTATTGGCTTATCATAATTATCGGAGGACTGTTTGGCCTGGCACGTTTCAGCGAAGCGTTCCTCGCACTGCGCGCGATAGATCTTGGCCTGCCGATTGGCCTGTCGCC
>JAJFHR010000215.1 GCA_021775515.1 Hyphomicrobiales bacterium
CAATAATCCCTTTCGCCAGGGCCATTATCTCATTATCAAAAGCATGGGCTTTGCGGGCGGCCATATCAATATGTACGGCGGTTATTTCACAGGTTGCGGCCGGTTGATCAAAATTTGGCTTATACATACGATGGCTGAAACGCAGTGACTTTTCCTTAATTTCGATCAAATGGGAACGGATGACAAGCAAATCTCCGGGCAGGAGTTCGGCATGATAGGTAATATGTTGCTCGACTGCAGCCATCCCCAATTTGTTGTCACGCAGATAATCCGAGTTAAGGCCAAAAGAGGCAAACAGGTGCCAAGTGGCTTCGTCAAATTTGCCGACATACCACATAACATTCATGTGTCCCATGTGGTCACAATGCCAGGGATAAACCGCGCCTTGATAGGTAATTGGATGTTTATCCGTCATCGCCTGTTCCACTGTTTTTCTGGATGGTGTCGACATCATAATTTTCACCTATGGACATCGCGCATATGCGTGACAGGTGAGTATAGCTCAGGCCGGTTTCTTGATGCCAGTGATTGAATTGTGTTTGTATTTTCGCCAAATCGCGCTTTGACGTCGGGTTTTCGGCGATCTCAAGACCGAAACTGCGCAATGCTTTGGTCACATCACTTGATGGGATGATGCAATCCTTGCCGATAAACCGCAAAAAATAACGTCCGGTCATCCCCCCTAGACGCTTGCCGTTTTTTGCAAGGAAGGCCCACAGACCGGCAATATCATCGCTGGGCCAGTCTTTGAGAAACCTGGCAAAACTACCGTGTTGATCGGAAATATCGAGAACGAACCGAGCGTTGTGGCGCACTGCAATAATTTTTTGTCCGTGGCGCACAATGCGCTCGTCGCTACTGAGCTTTTCCCAGAATTCGTCAGGCTCAAAACATAGTTTGTGAGGATCAAAGTTTAAAAATGCTTGTTCAAATTCAGGCCATTTGTTTTCGATAACCCGCCAGATGAAGCCCGCCTTGAATATGCACTTTGTCATTTGAGACAGAATGCGATCATTAGGAATTGCTAACAATTCGGTTTCATCCATTATTGGCGGCAAAAGTGTCGCCAAGGTATCCATTCCTCCCTTACGTTCGGCGGCTTGGTCGTAAATTTTGGAAAAATCTCTCATAGGTTAAGACTCCGGGTTTAAGAGGCTAACTCTACTTTTTCATCGCTGGCAGTCAAGAACAAAAAATGAACATCTTTTGCATCGAAAAACCACCGGTACCGGACCGTTGTTGGCTTTGTGGCGTATTCATTGAAAACTTTGCGAGTTGAACCTAAGATGAATACTAAACATGCGGCGGAGAATTCCTATGAAACAATCTGGGCTGGCTGTTGGGATTGGATTTGCGCTACTGATGTTGCTGCCCGCAGGTGCGCAGGCAGCCAACGGTATTGGTTTTGCCCAGGCCGAAGAAGGTACCTGGTATTGCCGCGGAGATGATCCGGTTGCCACACTAAATTGTGCCCGCAAGAAATGCCTGGCGGATTCAGGCGGGCAGGAGTGTTATCGCACACAATGGTGTTTTTCTGCCCGGTGGACTGGGCTTATGACGGTTTTTCTGCCTGACTTTCATTCGACGGAAATTCTGTGTGGGGCACCGAGCAAGCGTGCCTTGACTGCCGGGCTCAAGGCCTTCTGTGCAGACAATAAAAACGCCACAGACTGCTCGGTATTTCTCATCATTGATCCTGCTGGCAAGAAATACGATATTTCTGATGTCAACTTTCGCGGCCCCAAGGCTAAATAATCTTCCTCTTTGCCGGGTCGACCGACAATTCGTCTAATTGCAATTTGGCGTTTATTATTGGAAATTCGTCGTAGTTTTTAGGTCTTGGCAAAATCTAAATGCCAATCTTCGCGCATTTTATTTGATAAACGAATTGGCTTTTGCAGTGCGTTTAGTCTGAGCGCAGTGGGCGGTTCTGGAAGATTTACTCATAGCGTTCTGCTTCATTCGCGAGCCTTCTGTCATCATTCTTAAAATAGAAGTGAAAGCCATGTCGTCGGCTGCGACTTTGCTGTCAACAAAAGCGCTAATTGCTTTTTGATCATAAGAAAGGCCGCAAAACTCTTCCGATGCCAGAAGATCGCCCAGTTGGGATGCCAGTTTCCAGGTGTCGACTTGTTGTGCTTTGACAACGGTAGACAGTGCAAGAGTGACAAAAAATGCTAGCGCTAAGATTTTCATCCGATATCCATCCGTCGGATTGCTATTGGCG
The DNA here is from genome assembly GCA_021775515.1 of Hyphomicrobiales bacterium. GTDB lineage: Bacteria > Pseudomonadota > Alphaproteobacteria > Rhizobiales > JAJFHR01 > JAJFHR01. The sequence goes on from JAJFHR010000215.1 coordinate 2,228, forward strand.
TAGGATTTTTGAACATCTAGAGACTAACAGGCGGTCCGCCAAATTTCCACCACCTCTTCAGTGTGATTTAAAGCGGCCACCCGAGTGTTTTTGCAGTGGGCTGACGCTATCCGCTGGCGAGTGGGCACCTGGGTTGTGAATTGGACATTTGCATGACGCAAAAAATTGAGCCATTTTAGTTGAGATTTTCCTGAGTGAACATTCCAGCTCAGTTACCGATAGATGCTTCAAAGGTCATAGATGCGAAACCTCAAACAGCTGGCACCTGTGCTGGTATCCGCGGGAATATTGCTTGCCGGTAACGGGCTTCAGGGGACCCTGATCACTCTGAGAGCCGATCTGGAGGGCTTTTCACCTTCAGTGATAGGTCTCATCGGCGCCACTTATTATTTTGGTTTTATGTTGGGGTGCAGGCATGCGCCGCCGCTGATATCCGCAGTCGGGCACATCAGGGTGTTTGCGGCATTTGCGGCAATCGGTGCAGTAGGGGCGCTGATGATGTCCTTTCTCGTTGAGGCCCTATCCTGGATGGCGATCCGGTTTGTCATGGGCATCGTATTTGCCGGGTTATCTATGGTGATCGAAAGCTGGCTGAATGAGCGGGCGGGATCACAGGACCGCGGCCGCGTACTGGGATTATATCGGACTGTAGACCTTGCTGCTGTAACCGGCGGACAATTTCTTCTGCCCGTCGTCGGGCCGCAGGGATCGGAAATTTTTGCCGTTGTTGCAATTTTCTTCTGTCTTGCTCTGGTACCGGTTACCTTGACGCGCAGCCCGTCACCGCAGGCGCCTAAATCCCACAAAATCAAGCTGGCGGCGATCTGGGCGATTTCTCCCTTAGCTGCCGTGGGCACCTTGACCATCGGCTTGACCAACTCGGCCTTTCGCCTCATAGGCCCGTTATATGCCGGCCAGGTCGGGTTTGACGTGCTGCAAGTGGCCTTGTTTATGAGTGCGGGAATTGTCGGCGGGGCGATAATGCCGCTGCCGTTTGGCTGGCTTTCGGACCGGTTTGATCGCCGCAAAGTGATGATAACGGCTACAGCGGGTGCTGCGCTGTCAGGATTGTTTTTGACGACGCTTTCGGGCGAAACGCCCAATCTAATTTTATTGGGGTCTTTTTTGTTCGGAGCCTTTGCATTGCCGCTTTATTCCCTGTCGATTGCCCATGCCAATGATTTTGCCAAACAGGGAGAATTCATTGAGGTTGCCGCCGGTCTGTTATTTCTGTTTGCGATAGGTGCTGCAATCGGTCCTTTTGCCGCGTCATTGGTGATTGAGTGGTATGGACCGGCGGCTGTGTTTGCCTATACGACGGCTATGCACGCCCTGTTGCTGGTTTTTGTTCTGTTTCGCATGATTGCCCGGCCCAGTGTGCCAAGGGAGAAGCGCAAATCGTTTGTGGCTTATATGCGCACGTCTCCGGCAATTTTCCGGTTGGCAAGGCGCGCCCGCAGCAAAAGAAAAATGCCTGATGATAAATCGTGATTTATCTAACAGGCGGCAGGACCAACCGGTTAGCGCGGCATTGCCGGGATTCATTGCGGCCGCAATTTCTTGGTAACCCCTGACGATTGAAACAAACCCTAACCTCGCGCAATCTGGCACGTCCAGTATTGTTGCCACACTGAACGGAAATCATATCTGCTTTTAGCCAGCGGTTTGTTTTAATGAAATCTTCCCGCAGTTGTGCCGGTGTCGTGAGGATGGTCCGGTTGGGCGAGAGATATCGGGCGGGAATTTTAATCTGGCCGAACATGTCTCGGGTGAGGGAGAAATAACCGCGCGCGGGCAGTCCTGAGCACGAGCCATGTTTTTTCCATTGATGGATGATCAGGCGTTTCGACGGCATGATGTCATAGAGGTTGCGGATCAGTTTATTGGAAAGATAAGCAGGCCGTTTGCGGCAGTATTCCGGCCAGCCTCTGGTGTATTGGGGCCAAAGTCCGTGAACAACAAAGGCAAATTTTCGAACGCTTCTACATTGCTGTTGGCTGTTCCGGCCGGCTGGACTGGCGCAAAAAGTCGGGCTCCACGACAAGACCAGTGAATAATAGTCGAATTTTCCGGGTGTTCCACGGGCATAGCTGTTTGCAGGCAGGGCTGAAACTGCCAAAATCAAGGTTAGAAAAAATCCGGTAATTGCTGGAAAAAAGCTCTGCGTTGGTTTTATTGTCAACGCCCTAGGCGCTGACGTCAACAACGCTGCCGAGGCCGGGTGGCGGGGTGTTTGATATCTGCTCAAGATTTTTCGCGCCGTCCTGTATGAGTGCAATAAGAGAGGCATCGGCCTCTTTTTTCTGGTTGGCAAATATACCCGCTAATGCGCTTTGTGTCTGCGCCTGTTGTGCGGCGACAGACGCCAAGGCAACCGTAGAGACGCTCATTGATAACCCCAACCCTTAATACACTTCAACTTTGGGATTTTGACAGATGGCGGCTAACAAACAATTAACCCTGTTTTTGCGCTGAATTAGGTGAGACATACTTTTATTTCTGCCAGACTTGTGTTAGAGCAGCGCTCTTTCCAACATTATGTGAAATGTGGCAGTCTTGGGTTGAGAGACCCAATTGAGAAACTTGAAGCATGCAGCAAACCTATCGGCCGCTGATTATTCCAATTGAAACGCAGGTTCGCGAGTTGGATGCAAAACTCCTTCTCGCCTGTGTTGCAGCTGAAGAAGGCTTTACCTCTTATTTCGGGTCGCAAACTCAAATTCACAAAAAAGCTGCCGCACTGCCACGTGGTATCTATCTGTCCAAGGATGTGCGTTCAAGCAAGGTCAGGATTTTCGAAATCCTCAAACTTCTGGGCCATGATATTATGGCCTGGGATGAAGAAGGCCTGGTGCGCTATCCTTCCAATCACTATTTTAAAACCAGAGTAGCGCCAAAGGCCCTGCATCAGGTGTCAATGATGTTTGCCTGGGGGGCGGACGATGCGGAGATGCTGCGCAATTACCATGACTATAATGGTATTCCCATTCATGAAACGGGCAATCCACGCATTGATATGTTGCGCAGGGAGTTGCGAACCTTTTACCGCGAGGATGCCGATGAACTGGTCAAGCGGTTTGGCCGATTTGCGCTGATTAATACCAACTTTGGTCATGCCAATCATTTTTTGCCGAAAAAAACGCAGACTTCTCCGGATAACCAAATGAATGGCCAGGATGGTTCGGGTAATTGGGATGATGATTTGCCACCTTACCGGAATAAGCTGTTCAACCTGTTCCAGGAGATGACGGCTCATTTGGGCAATGCTTTTCCGGATAAGACTATCATTGTTAGGCCGCACCCCTCCGAAAGTCCTGAAGTGTGGCGGCGGGCAGCCGAGGGATGCGACAATGTTCACGTAGTCTATGAGGGCAATGTTCTGCCTTGGCTGCTGGCCTGTGATGTGCTGGTGCACAATGGTTGTACGACGGCGGTGGAAGCGTTTCTGCTTGATCGCCCGTCGGTGGCCTATAAACCGATTGTGTCGGACAGATTTGACCGGCACCTGCCCGATTCTTTGAGTTTTCCAGCCTACAACCTTGAAGAACTGGTTGATCAGGTAAAACCGTTTGTTGAAAGTCGCAGAAGCTGCGGGCAAACCGCGGATCAAAAGAAATCACTTGATCATCACATTGCACCGCAGGGACAAGAGCTTGCTGCTGATCGTATGGTCAAAATCATCAAAGGCTCGGCAATAGCCTCCCTGCCTGCCATGAGACCCGGTATGACTTCCCAAACAATAGGCTGGTGCAGATCGCACTGGCGGGCGGTGGAGAAGTCGGTTAACTCGTTTATTCCGGGAAGTAAAAACTGGGCTGAGTATGAACGCCATCGTTTCCCTGGTATCAGTGCTGGGGAGGTAAATGCAAAGATCGCCTTATTTGCCTCACGGTTGGCACGTTTTGAAAATGTGTCGGCTCGTCAATACTCAGAGGGCATATTTTCTGTTACTGACACCTCTAAACAAGCGGTCTCAGATTAGTCTGATTGTAGACGTATGGTTGCCAAGCATTCTACGAAAGGGTAGTTTGAGGCGCAGTAAATCCTGGGAAAAGACGTATTCATGGAAAAGAAAAAGATTTATCTCATTGATCTTGCTCATGACAGCAAACTTGGCATGGGCAGTGATACAATGCCGCTGCAGCTCGGGCTTGTTGGTGCCTATTGTTTAAACGAACTGGATGATCAAGTTGAAATAAAGCTGTTCAAGTTTATTGAGGATTTTGAAGCAGCTGTTGCCGAGGCACCGCCATTTTTGCTGGGTGTTTCAAATTACATCTGGAATATTGATTTGGGTGTACAATGTGTCCGTGCGCTGAAGCGGCGGTTTCCAGAGATTATCGTTGTTGCCGGTGGTCCAAATTATCCCGATATTGCCGAAGAGCAGGTGGATTTTCTCAAACACTATCCAGAATTCGATATGTACATCTATAAGGACGGTGAGGTTCCGTTTGCCGCATTGGCGAAATTTCTGCTGGAAACACCGGACCTTGTAGCAGCCAAAAAAGCCTTGTTGCCGAGTTGTCATGCAATCCATGATGGTGAAGTTTTCATGGGCGAAACAGCGCCGCGTATTCGCGACCTGACCGTTGTGCCGTCACCTTATATTAGCGGCTTGATGGACAAGTTCTTTGACCAGAAACTTGTGCCGACGATGCAGACCAACCGCGGCTGCCCCTTTACTTGCACGTTTTGCACCGAGGGTGGGCGGTATTACAACAAGGTTTTCAAATCAACGCTTGAACGCAAAACCGCCGAAGTTGATTATATCGTCAAACGCATAAAACACACGCGTACGCTGCGCATTACCGATTCAAACTTTGGCATGTTCAACGAAGACCAGGATTTTTGCGAACACCTTGGTGAGATGCAGGCCAAGACGGGTTATCCTGAGTATATTATGTGTTCGACGGGTAAAAACCGCAAAGAGCGCGTTCTTAAATGTAATGAACTGTTAAACGGTGCGATGCGGTTGACAGCCTCGGTGCAATCACTGGATCCAGAAGTGCTGACCTCGGTCAAGCGCGACAATATTTCTCTAGATGCGTTGATGTATCTGTCCGATGAGACCAGTGATACCGACACGCATGCCTATTCGGAAATTATTCTGGCGCTTCCCGGTGATTCAGCTCAGCGCCATGAAGGCAGTTTTAACGGTCTGATGGAATCCGGCATCGGTAACATTACTCAACATCAATTAGCGCTTATTCACGGTACTGAAATGAATAACCGCGAAAGCCGGAAAAAGTTTGAATACCGGTCAGGCTTCAGGCCGATACAGCGTTGCGTCGGTAAATACAGTTTCCTTGGTGAGGAAATCAGATCGGCCGAGATCGAAGAAATAGCCATAGCCTCAAATACCCTTTCCTTTGAGGATTATATGGATATGCGCCGACTCTATCTCAGTGTCGGCATGTTTTACAATGATCGCATATTCGGCGAGATACATGCCTTGTTGCGCATTCTCAAAATGAATACCTTCGAGTGGATTAAGATGATCCACGATAACATCGACAATCTCGATCCAGGTATTCGCTCGCTTTATGACGGGTTTAGCGCAGATACGGATGGCGAGCTTTGGGATACACCTGAACAACTCGTTCAAGATGTATCTCAAGAAGTTGAACGTTATGCCATGGGTGAACTTGGCGGCAACATCATCTATAAATACCGGGCAAAATCAATCGTTGAGCATTTTCCCGCACTTTTGGAAACGGCGTTTAGCTATTTGCGCCTCTATCTGGAGGCCAAGGGTGTTGATGAAGCTGAAGCGGTTGATGAACTTGAGCGGTTTTCCCGCGCCCAAAAGCTTGATTTGTTTAATACCGAAGCCGGTACAGACGAAGTGTTCAGCTATGATATTCCCAAATTGATTGCCGATCCGGGATTTGTTCGGGCAGGGGGCACGCTTGATGAGCTCAATTACCCGGTTACTGTTGCCATTAGGCATACAGAAAAGCAGCAGGCAACTATTGAGCGGGAACTCAAGTTCTATGGCGATGATATCGCCGGTTTGACCATGTTAATCTCACGTTATCCAGTAAAACGTTTCTGGCGCCGTGCCCGGGTTGTTGATGCGGCAAATCAGGCCGCACTCAATGCACCGATAAGGCTTGAAGTTGTTGGAAATTAGCGTCGCTGATAGAGATTAAAGACACAAATACGCATGCGTGATTTTCCTGCCTTTGATGAATTGACGATCCAGTTTGCCCATCCGGCTTATCGATTTTCAGATATTTTTCTTGCCCGGGATACCGGCATTAAAAGTTTCCAGACATTTTCGAAAGAAGATACGGCGGCGCGGTTGGGCGAGGCTGATGTCATGGTTTTGTCGGGCTTTTGGCAAAATGATTTTTTGGAAAAGGCGACAAAGCTCAAATATATTCACACAATCTCGGCAGGGTATAATTATATAGATCTTGAGGCGGTTAAATCTCATTCGGTAATTCTCTGCAATGCCAGCGGCGTGAACTCGAATGCCGTCAGTGAACATGCCTTCGGCCTGCTTTTGACCCTGACGCGCAAAATTCATCTGGCCCGCGACAACCAGGCCCGGCGCGGGTGGCGCGGCATGGTGGGGGATCGCAGCAAGCGCGAAGAAGAGTTGCCAGGAAAAACCATGCTTATTATAGGATTGGGCAATATCGGAAGTCGTACGGCCAGGCTGGCTCGTGCTTTTGGCATGAAAACTATCGGTTTAAAACGTAATACCAAGGGTTTTGAAGACCTTGTGGATGAGATCCACCCCACAAGTTCATTGCTTGAGCAGTTGCCGCGGGCTGATGTGGTTGTTTTGACATGCCCGTTGACGGATGAAACCTTCAGGTTGATTGATGCGCCCGCATTGAATGTGATGAAGCCGGGAGCGTTTTTGATAAATGTTGCGCGTGGCGGCTGTGTAGATCAAGCGGCCCTGGTATCAGCGTTGAAAAACAACCATTTAGCAGGAGCGGGACTCGATACATTTGAAGAAGAGCCTCTACCCGAAGATTCGCCGCTTTGGGATATTGAAAATGCCGTACTGACCTCGCACACCGGCGGAGAGACACGGCAGTATGAAGATAACATTGTCGATCAGCTGATTGAAAATCTGCATCGTTTATCGCGTGGCAATAGCGCTTTAATTAACCGCATTGTATAAGCGGGCGCAAAAGTTATTGATTTAAGGTATTTATCTGATGGTA
>JAJFHR010000216.1 GCA_021775515.1 Hyphomicrobiales bacterium
AAATATCGCACCAGCATCCACCCGTAAAAACCAGCCGCACCCGGCACAAGCACAGCACCAGCTAAAACAACACAAGCAAATATAACTCAAACCATCCTACAGGAAACCAGCCATACTTTCGAACAGATTTTCTAAATGTACGCCAACGCGTTGTTTGATTGGCTCACACATAGCCTCAAGACGGCGGTTTTATCCTGGCCTTTAGTTTTTGTAAGATTCTGTTAAGGTTTTAAAAAAGGTGCGCACTAAACGACTACAGGGAGCATCAAATTATGCGTCTTACAGTTATATTTTTATTGATCTGCGGTGTGTTTATTGTTTTACAGCCCCTGACAATTTCGCCGGCACAAGCCCACCAGACATCGACGAAAGTGATTTATTACGCCCCTTACAGCGTGATTTTTTCCTTACCGCGGATATCAAGCGAGCCGTACAGGGGCCAACGGTATACTGGTTTCAAACGAACCTACAAAGTCCGGCGCATTTTATATCCGCGATATCTCAATGAAAAACGCCGATTTAAAGGACAGCGCTATTCAGGTTTCAAGCGTGTTTATAAAAAGAACTGTTACAGGTGCCAACGCTACACTGGATTTAAATATGCCTATCGCGGACATCGTTACACCGGATTTAGGAAATACAATTTTGGCCGCAGATATTTGGTCGGTTCATATTAAGGCAAAAATATATTAGCAACACGCAGCCACATGGAAAACCGCTATCTAGCTGCCGGTTTATGTTAAAGATAATTATATGATCAAAGCATTGTTGTTTGACGTTTTTGGCACGATCGTAGACTGGCGGTGTGGCGTGGCCACGGAGGTTGAGAGCTTCTTCACCAAAAGAAGCATAGCAATTGACGCCGCAGCCTTTGCTGATGCCTGGCGGGCCAAATATCAACCGGCTATGGAGCAGATCCGGCGCAGCAGCCGCAATTATGTGGAACTGGATGTATTACATCGCGAAAATCTTGACGCGACATTGGCGGATTTTGATCTGTCCGGTTTGATCAATTCGGCTGCACGCAGTGAGCTCAACCGGGCCTGGGAAAAACTCCCGCCCTGGCCCGACAGTGTTCAGGGGCTGACGGCGCTGAAGTCCCGGTATGCTATCGCCCCCTGCTCCAATGGCTCAATCGCACTGATGACATGGCTGTCAAAATTTGCAAATCTGCCATGGGATGCTGTGCTTGGTGCCGGTATTGCAAAAAACTACAAACCCTCACCCGAAGTTTACTTAGCCTCCGCCGCCGCTCTGGGTTTGCCTCCTACCGACGTGATGATGGTAGCCGCTCACAATGGAGATCTCACAGCAGCCCGAAATACAGGTTTAAAAACGGCATTTATCCCACGTCCAACCGAACACGGGCCCGGGCAGACAACAGACCTTGAGCCAAGTTCTAACTGGGATTTCATAGCGTCAGACCTCAATCATCTCGCCGAAAAACTGGTTGAATGAAATTGATGTAGCCGGAATAGGTCACAACTTCAGTGTATGCACGCGATACGTTTTTCCAACTTTCCAGCGCGGGCCAAATCGGCCTGGCCATCCTGTCCTTGATGCTCGCCCTTTTCATGATCTGGTTGGCCTTCAAGGTGTTCAGGCAGCTTCCCCGGTTTAATTTCTTGGTCAATTTGCCTTTGCGGCTAATTATCGCTCTCACCTTGTTGTGGGCTTTTATCTGGTTATCACCACAAATTTATTATGCCTATTATCTGATTATTTTTAACGGCCTGCCGTGGCAGATTGTCGTAAGCTTACCCCCGACGATCACCGATCTGTCCAACCTGTTGTTCTTCCAGGGTCCAAAAACGTTATCGCAACATTCAAAGGCGGTTTTTGGCTGGGGTCTAATTTTGTACGGCACAATAACCGCCACAAAACAACACTACCGTCGGTAAAAATTCGATCCAGCCGGAGAATTTCGTTTTCTGGATGATGAAAATCCCGCACAATCTGATTCATCTCCGCAAACTAATACCTATAAGAATTAGGCATGATATTCTTAGCAATCGGACTTGCACTTTTAGCCCTCGTGCTCAGCTTGTTCTCCCTCAAGGATAGGCTTCAAAGCCCTCTTTTGGCACGCATCGCCCATAGCGAATTGATCATGCGGTTTACCGTTATCGCAGCCGCGTTAATTTTTGTCGGCGCACTATTGGTTATCGACAGAGTTTTTTCCTAAAGCAGGCACTATTCGTTGAGCAAGATCGACAACTCGCTAACTTCCGATGGCGCCTTTTACGGCTGCGGCCAGTTGCTTGAGAGAAAATGGTTTGGGAAGGAATGTGAATTCTTCGTCTTCTTCCAAGTTTTTTTCAAATGCTTCTTCTGCGTAACCCGAAATAAAGATGACCTGAACATTCTGGTTTCGTTTGCGGATTTCCTTGAGCATTGAAGGGCCATCCATTTCTGGCATTACCACATCAGACACTACCAGGTCGATATCTGGATCTTGCTCATCTATGAGTTCCAGTGCACTGACACCGCTATCTGCTTCGAGCACATTATAGCCGCGTGATTGCAACGCCCGTGAAGCGAAGGTCCGCACAGCTTCTTCATCTTCAACAAGCAGGATCGTACCCTTGCCTGAAAGATCGGCAGGTTTATCCTCTACCTCCTCTTCGACATCGTCGTTTTCAGCATCGCTTGGATAATACCGGGGCAAATAGACTGTAAAGATTGTTCCATTGCCCAATTCACTTTCAGCAAAGACAAACCCGCCGGTCTGTTTGATAATTCCATAGACCGTCGATAGGCCCAGCCCGGTACCCTGCCCGACTTCCTTAGTGGTAAAAAACGGATCATAAATCTTATCCATGACCCCTTGTGTCATGCCGACGCCTTCATCCCTGACGGAAAAATACACATACTCGCCAGCGGGCATAATTCCGCCGCCAAGCTCATCATCTTCACTGTGGCTAACTTGGCCCGTTGCCAATTCGAGCACACCGCCGTCAGGCATGGCATCGCGGGCATTGACCGATAAATTCATGATCACCTGCTCAAGCTGATTAAGATCGGCTTTTACAAATCCCAAATCCCGTGTGGTTTTGACTTCGAGTTTGACCCGTTCACCAAGCAGGCGTTCCAGCAGAATTTTCATATCCGCAATCGTTTCATCCAGAGATAAAACCGAAGGCCTCAGGGTCTGGCGGCGGGAGAAAGCCAAAAGCTGACGGACAAGGTTTGCCGCCCGGTTGGCATTCTGTTTGATATTCATAATATCCTGGAACGACGGGTCGGTTGGCGGATGTTTGGCTAATAACAGATCTGAAAATCCGATTATTGCCGTCAAAACATTGTTAAAATCGTGCGCCACCCCGCCAGCAAGCTGCCCGACAGCCTGCATTTTGGAACTCTGGCCAAACTTCTGTTCAAGCACCCTGTGCTCGGTAACATCCACGGCATAAACAACAGCACCCGCACCCTCACCATCCAAGTTTTCACTTGGACTTAGATAAAGCTGGGCAATTTTCTTTTCACCGCTGGCCATTCTAGCTTCCACGGCAATGATATTAGCCTGACCCTCATTGGCTTGGACAAATGCGTCTTCAAAGCCGGGCCGCATATCTTCGTCAATAAATTCGGCGAGAGATTTTTTGCGGAACGATTTTTCGCCTATCAGTTTGGCAAATGCGCCATTGTTATTGACGACACGACCTTTGGAATCAAGCAGTGCGATCCCTATGGGTGCACTGTTGAAGAACCGGGCAAAACGCACTTCGGCAGCCCGCAAATCTTCCGAAATATCACTGCCGGTCTGACGGTTTTACACCAAAGAGCGGGAATCCCCCGCCCGGCCGTCCTCACCAAATCTCACCCGGTGAATTATACGAACCGGCACACTGGTGCCATCTCTGGCGGTGAGATCTACGTCAAATGTTTCAACTGTCTCGCCGCCCGGTTTAGACGTGAGGTCGGAAAGAATACGGGAGTTTTCGCCAACAATTATGGTTGAGAGATTTAGTTCGCCCGATGTTGTCTCACCTAGTTCAATGCCCAGCCAACCAGCCAGAGTGGCGTTCATGTAATGAATAACGCCATCTGCATCGGCTGAATAAAACCCGGCTGGCGCATGATCAAGGTAATCAATCATTTGCTGGAGCTCAACAAAGGCTTCTTCCTGCTGCGTTCGTTCGGCCGTCAGATCCTCGATACGCCACAGAATTTGATTTCTTGGATCTCCCTTTTTTACCGGCGCCACAGATATCTTCAGTAACACTACATTATGTTGATCTGCTCCCGGCGCATCGCTTCCGGGAAAAAGCCGCAGCTCTTCACTTTGTTCGCGCCCTTCGCGCCCTGCCTGAGAAAGCCGATAGATACACTCTGACAAGTCGGGATGCCCGGTATAAAGATATTCAGGTGCCTTCAGCCGTCCTGAAAGTCCTGCACCTACGAATTTGCGATAGGCCGCATTCGCAAAGACGACCTGGCCCCGGCGGGTACAGATAACGCAGGCAGCAGGTATGGCTTCGGCAATCCTTGCGGCCTGGAAAATATCCGCATTCCTGCGGCCAAAATGCAATGACCCTGCAGCCCCCAAGAAAAGAGCACACATTCCAATGATAGACAGAACGGATAACACCGATACCAGCAACGGTTCGGCCGCGCTACGGGCAGGAAGAGCAATTGCTACGGCGATTAGAGCCAGCACAAAGCACAAGGCGACCGTAACGACTATACGGCCGCGCCCAGTTTCCTCGCGTAGTGCTTCCTCAATTTCGTCGTTCAAACCCGCCTCTTTCGCCACCACCCAGTTTTGTTATCTGTGTTTGTTTAAATACAGACCGCCCCCATGCCCAGCGTTAACCCGCCCGTGTCTGCGAATCAATCCTGCGTTGGCGCTTAGCTTGCAGTTTACCCCGAATGCTCATCACGTATCTAATAACTTGAGCAACCGCTTTATAGTGTTCTGGATCAATTTCGTCATCAATTTCCACAGATGCATATAAAGATCGGGCCAAGGGCGGGTTTTCGACCACCGGAATTGCGTGTTCCTCGGCCAGATCACGAATTTTAAAGGCAATGCCATCAATCCCTTTTGCCAAACAAACAGGTGCAGCCATGCCGTCCTCATATTTCAACGCCACGGCAAAATGGGTCGGGTTGGTGATCACGACTGAAGCATCGGGCACATTTGCCATCATACGTTTGCGTCCACGTTCCTGCCTTAATTGACGCAACTTGCCTTTGACGACGGGATCGCCCTCCATTTGTTTGTGCTCATCCTTAACCTCCTGAAAGGTCATCTTCTGCTTTTTCAACCACTTCTGGCGTTGATAAATAAGATCGGCCGCGGCAATCACTGTCAAAATGGAAACCACACCGATTAACAGTTTAAGCAAAAGTTCCTTGGTCGCCGGTAACAAAGAAGAAAGATCAGCGGTAATTATCGGGTCAAGCCGGTCACGTTCTGGCCAAATGATGACAAACATAATTACCGACACGATCGTCAGTTTGGCCAGGCCGGTGAGGAAATTTACCACAGCGGTTGATGAAAACAGCCGTTTAGCTCCGCTGCCCAGCGAAATTTTACTGAGCTTTGGCTTTAGTTGCTCGGCGGAAATAAGCGGAGGATTTTGTATGAGATTGCCCCCGATCGCAAAAACAACCAGGACCAGAAACGGAACCATCAAAATGACCAAAACCCCGGTTCCAACGCTGCTGAGCAATTGCATGATGCTATTGCCATCCATCGGTATCGCATGCGCGTTTCGCAAAAATCCCGACAACAGGTTCTTTAGCTCGACCAAGGCTCCTTCCGAAAACAGAGCAACAAGGAGCGTTATACCGATCATTACAAACCAGGTATTGAGCTCCTGACTTTTGGCAACATCACCTTTTTGCCGCGCATCATCGAGCCGTTTTTGGGTTGGTTCCTCGCTTTTTTCCGCGTCATTACTGCTATTATCAGCCATAGGTTCTGCTCTGGATTACGAAACAAATTGTGAAATGGTTTGGGAAAAATGTTCCATGAACCACATCATCATGACGCCGAGAAGAAGCATGAACAACAAAAGTCCCAGGGCGATGTTGGCAGGCATGGCAACAAAGAAAATCTGAATCTGAGGCATAAGCCGGGACAGTATTCCGATCCCAAAATAAAACAGCAATCCAAACACAATAAACGGTGCCGAAAGCTGAATGCCGACCTTGAAGGAGGCAGACACGGTGTTGATTGCCATTTGGGCAAAGTTGTCCCAGGGCAGGACGTCCCCGGGCTTGAACATGGTATAGCTTTCGTGCATCGCAGCGATCAGCAAATAATGCAGATCCAAAACAAAGATCAGCGTAACCGCCACCATTGACAAAAATGAGCCAATAATGGCGCCCTGTATCCCCTGAACAAAGTCGTTGCTTTGGGCAAAGGCCAGCCCGGTTTGAAAGGCGATCACCGTACCTGCTACATGAGTGGCGCTCATAACCAACCGCGCCGAGGTGCCGACGAACAGCCCAACCAGAAATTCACCCAAAACCATGGTGATAGCCGCCCAAAGGCTGTCAGGCAGAGCCCCATATTGGTCCCTGACCAAAGGCATCATTACCAGCGTTAACAGCAAACCGAACATAAGCCGAATGCGACTGGAAACAGCGGCCTCACCTAACGCCGGCATCAGCATCAACATGGTGCCAAGCCGTGCAAAAATCAGGACGAAGACAAATCCCAATTGCGGTAGAAACGATAACGTCATGCCAGCAACGCCCGCCAATGGCTGAATTTAGAAATTCCGGAGAGAACTGCGTCAATCGTCATCCGGTAATAATGCGGGCAATGACGGCGTCCATATAACTGGACAGCGCCTCACCCATGAAAGGCAACATGAGCAGTAAAGTCAAAAACACGGCAAATATCTTGGGCACAAACACCAAAGTCATTTCCTGCACTTGCGTAAGCGCCTGTAACAAAGCAATGACAACACCGACAATAAGGCCGATCAACATCAGCGGTGCGGAAAGTTTCAGAAGTAGGAAGATGCCTTCCCGGGCAATATCAAGAACTTCGGGACCTGTCATTATTTTCTCTCTGTTGTTCTGGCCATAATTTGTCCTAACAGCCCCTTAAAGCCTTAAATCGGCATGCGTAGAATTTCCTGATACGCCGTAATCACCCGGTCACGAACCGATACCAGCGTTTGGACCGTAAGTTCAGTTTCTGCCACAGCAGTCACCACATCAACAATATCGGCTTTACCCGCAGCCATCGCCATCACGTTTTTATCCGCGGCACCGGCGGTATCAGAAATGCC
>JAJFHR010000217.1 GCA_021775515.1 Hyphomicrobiales bacterium
TATGTTGTTCAACCATCATCATACATGCCTTGACTTTTTTTGAATCATCCTCATTGGCAAAACCGCTTGCAATGCCTGTTAAAGTTGAAATTGCCCCGGCTATTGCAATGTAAAAAATACTTCTCATTACACCCTCTTTTAGTTGCCTTAGTAATAGAACTTAAGAATAACTTTAAAAATAAATTCAAAGGATGAAACATTAGTTAATCGGTTTCAATTTTAGCGTGTGCGAACTTCCTAAATTCAGAAAAGACATAATGAGCGATATTAAGGATTTTCAGCGAATCAGTTTATGATTGCTTTGTGGAATTTGAATTGAATAGGTATTAATATGTCGCAAACAAAAATTTCGCCGAAAAGGAAACGTTCGGCTACAACCCGGTCACTGGTTGAATCGGGAAGATGCGTGAATTCACGCACTAAGGGCCGAGGCGCTTCAGTTTCCGATACGCGGCGCAAACGACCCGCACCGCCTCTGACGATTTCTCGAAAATTTCCAGTAGCCTATCGGCCATTTTAGTACAGCAGATAACAGGTTGATTTTTATTGGCGATGTCTGGATTGAGAATCATGCCAGCGTTAACGGAAAATCGGGTGCTCAACGCGGTCACCTGGCTTGAGTTTAATTCTGTCCGCTGTTCCGGCAGCAGCTTCAAACACCCCCCGCACCGGGGCACCGGAGGATATGATCGCTTCTGAAAAAGGTTCGGTATTTTTGGCAACTTTGACTACCGTTCCGTCTTTGGCGATGAAAATCATATCAAGCGAAATTACGGTGTTTCGCATCCACATGTACATTTCTTTATCTTCACCATTATCAAAAAGCATGCCCTGATCCATCGGCAATGTTTTTCTGAACATCAAGCCGCGATTTCTATGGGCGGGAGTATCTGCAATCTCTGCCATAAAGGAATGTCGGCCGCTTGAAGTAGTGATCACCACGGTCTCGACCTTCATTTTTGATGACGCCCAGGCACTGGTTGTCATGACAGGAAACGACACAGCGAATAACACCAGAAAACTATAGATAAATCGCGACATTCTTAATTCCTATTGAACAGATACGACATGGCAATAAATGTTCGTCTGTTGGTTGATACATTCAGATTTTACCCGCCCAATTGCTCAAAATGGCATTCAAACCGCTGGAGCTATTTTGCGGACGGCGGCAGCATTGTTTATGAATATGTTGGAATGAAGGCGACCGGGTTTGGGTTTAGTGCGGGCCTTGCGGGCTTGTTTCAAGGTCGAGTTTAAGTTCCGCTGCCATCAGGCCCTTGGTGCCGTGGCCATAACGAACGTAAAGTACCTGATCGGGCCTGAGCTCAGTAATACCATACTTGCGCAAGGTTTCCATGTGCACAAATATGTCGGGCCCGGTATCTCCCTCTGCGACAAACCCATAACCTCTGACACGATTAAACCATTTGACCTTGACTTTAACAAAGTCACTTTCGGCCACCACATTAACATGGGTGCGGGCGGGCGGTTTTTGAGCCGGTTGAATAGCTGTGGAATTATCGAGGCTGAGTATTTTCAGCGCCTGCCACCCTTTAGGGCGTTCTACCGCTTCGCAAACAACACGCGCTCCTTCAAGGATCGTGTCAAATCCATC
Organism: Hyphomicrobiales bacterium; assembly: GCA_021775515.1. Lineage (GTDB taxonomy): Bacteria > Pseudomonadota > Alphaproteobacteria > Rhizobiales > JAJFHR01 > JAJFHR01. The sequence continues at coordinate 1,616 of JAJFHR010000217.1, forward strand.
CTTGCGTAAGCAGCTTGAGTGGATGAGAATGTCTGGCTGGCCGGTTTCTGGAATGAGAAAACCATAACCCTTGGACGCATCAAACCACTTGATGACACCTGCGATCTGAACGATCTCTACCGCTGTTTCTTCTACAGCATCGATAATATGTTCAACTCTAGGCAATACTTATTTGGCCCCTCTTACCGCCCTGAAAGAATCACACAGCCAGTAGGTGAAAGTGTGAAACATTGTGGCGATGTTTGTACAGCGTTAACTATACTTGTGTGGAAAATTTATCGCCCTGTGGCATAGGAAGCGCAAAATTTTCCACAAAAATCTCCGCAACCTCAGGTGCAAAGCAATATTTAGGAAGTCAGGCCATAGGGTTAGAACGAGTTTTCGAATTTAATTCTGAATAAATTTCCGGAATTGTCGATTTTTATGTTGTTTTATTAATTCAAGGCGCAATTAGATATCGTCGCACTACTACATGGAAGGGTAACCCAAATTCTAATATTGGCGACTTGTTGAGGCTGGTCAGTGGCTTTTCGTTCCTTGCCTGCAAATTTAAGCACAAATTCCCGCTGTCAACTACGGGTATCCCACCCAAAATCGCACAGCGGGTGCATGATTTCGCCTATATCCTCATGAATGACCAAATCGGCGATCGGGTCAAGTTCGGTCTCTTCCCGGTTGATGATAACCAATTTTGCGCCGCTGCGTTTGGCAACAACAGGAAAGGCAGCCGCAGGATAAACCACCAACGAAGATCCCAGCACAACAAACAGGTCACACGCCAGTGAGGCGGCCTCAGCGTGTTTCATCTGTAATTCGGGCATGGCCTGGCCAAAAGATATAGTCGCTGCTTTCAGGATACCTGCGCAGGCGGTACAATCAGGCGGCCTTTCAGTTTTTTTGAATATCTCACCAATCCAGGCAAGTTCGTGGCGTTTGCCACAATCAAGGCAGGCCGCATAGGTTCCATTGCCATGAAGTTCGATAATTTTTGCGGTATCGACACCTGAAGCCTGGTGCAAATTATCAATATTTTGCGTAATGATGCGGCTGGCAATTCCGGCATCGATCAGCGCGGCCACAGCCATGTGGCCTCTGGTTGGTTTGGCATTCAGGAATTTTTCCTCAAGCGCAAATTTTCGCCGCCAGGCCTCCTGTCTGGCTTGTGGTGACGAGACAAAGTCGCGAAAATCTATCGGCATATTATTTTTCCACAGTCCGGTGGGGCTGCGAAAATCGGGAATGCCGCTCTCGGTACTTATGCCAGCACCGGTAAATACCACCGCCTGGGTTGACGCCTCGAGCAGGTCGGCGAGTTTTTTCGAGGCTGTAATCACATCCATTTTATCATTCCCGGCTGCTGAGATCACACGACAAGGTTTTAGTATATCAAAATGCGCGGTATCATGGTCTCAGATATAATATAAGCACAATTGGAACATGGAATCTCATCAATGAAATATCTTCACACAATGGTTCGCGTCAGGGACGTTGATGCGTCTTTGGATTTTTACTGCAACAAGCTTGGCCTGGTGGAAACCCGCCGAAAGGACGTTGAAGCTGGGCGGTTTACGCTGATCTTTCTGGCACCTCCCGGCGATACGTCCGGGTCAGAGATTGAACTGACTTATAATTGGGACCCGGGAGAATATGACGAGGGGCGCAACTTTGGACATCTGGCCTATGAGGTTGAGAATATATATGAAACTTGTCAGAAGTTGATGGATGGTGGCGTCACAATCAACCGCCCGCCACGTGACGGACGCATGGCATTTGTACGTTCACCTGATAATATTTCCATAGAACTGTTGCAGGCAGACAAAGCATTGCCGATCCAGGAGCCTTGGGCGTCTATGGAAAATGTCGGCCACTGGTAAAACCGATTATGTTCCCCGCCCCACCCAAGCCTGGCAAAACCGCTTTGCCGGTGCGGTATACCGCGACTGCCATTGTGTTGCACTGGTTGATAGCGCTGTGTTTGGCGGGACTGTTGATTGTCGGAGCGGTGATGGTTTGGGCTCCTGTGAGCCTGAGCCTGAAATTTGAACTTTATCAGTGGCATAAATCTTTTGGCGCACTGGTATTTGGGCTGACGCTCCTGCGGCTAGCCTGGCGGCTCAGCCACAAAGTGCCGCCATTTCCCTCAGCCCTCAAACCCTGGGAGCGGGTTGCGGCCAAATCAACCCATTATAGCCTTTATGCGCTGTGCCTGATAATGCCGATTGTCGGCTGGACGGTTGTCTCTACCGCTGCTTTTAACGTGCCGACTTTGTTGTTTCAGCGTATTTACCTGCCGCACATACCGTTTCTTGCCAGCCATCCCGACAAAATTTTTCTCGACTGGCTGACCAGCCTGATTCATCTCTGGTTAGCCGGCGTCATTGCAGGTCTAATCCTCCTGCATATCGCCGGTACTCTCAAACATCGTTTCTTTGATGGCAACGATGTTCTCGGGCGCATGTTGCCGGCAAGAAAAGACCCTTCCTCGCCGGAACTAAAATGAAAAATGCTTTCTTCTGCCTGTGTCTTTTGGCCATTTCCATGCTGATAGCTCAGGAAACACGGGCGGCTGGCTGGCAGGTCGATTATCAAAAGAGCCGGTTGGAGTTCAACGTGTTTATCAACGGCGTCTCCACTACCGGGCACTTCAGGAATTTTGAGGCAAATATCAATTTCGACCCCAACACTCCCGAAACTGCCAATATTGTGGTTGACGTTGATACGGCGAGTATAAAAATGGCTGACGTCCAGCAGACGGCCGCACTAAAAAGCGCGGACTGGTTTGATGTATCCAACTTTCCAAAAGCCCGCTTGAGGTCAGTCACCACAAAGGCCATCGGCCAGAACCGTTATGAAACAACCGCAAATCTTTCGATCAGAGATAAAACCCAACCTGTCAAACTTTTCTTTGGTTTGAACATCAAGAACAATCGAGCCCGTGCCACTGGAGCATTTATGCTGACCCGCACGGATTTTGACATTGGCCGAGGCCAGTTTTCATCGGGTGCGACGATTGGCCTGTCTGTCAATGTAACGGTTGAAATTTTTGCCCATATGCTACCGCAACGATAACATCTTCCAGTGGAAAATTCACGGTGGCCCAGGAGATTTACCTTCAGTTTCCAGTCACCAAGGGAAGGTTGGCATCAGCACTCCACTCGGCCAGCGAGCCATCTTAAACTGCCACGTTTTTGTGACCTAAACGGTGCAAGGTGAACGCGGTTGAAGAAGCCCCCGACACCTCTGTGCTGAAGGCAGAGTGAAAGGCAGCGGATTGAATAAATCCGACAAGCCGTCGGTGAGAAAGCCAGCAAATGTGCTGCCGGGGACATGCCCCTTCTCCCAGACATCTTTACCGGAGACAAAGGAAAATGATCCATCCTCAGCCTGGTCAAGAAGAACCGAACAATCAAGGATCAAAAGCCGGGGGTCATCAAGATTTCCCCTCAACCAGTCCACATCAACCAACATGTCCACAATAATTGCGCCTTTATGTCAGGACCGCTGCCGTGAAGGCAGCGCTGTCCACTAATTTCACATGGAAAACAACGTAATGGGCCAGGAGTTGATCGGGAACTGGCGATTTCTGACCACCTGGCTGTTCAATAATGCGTCTGAAAATAGACGCGGGCCTACAAGTGCCAGCTATCGTTGGAAGAATTGCAAATTGGGGGAAAGAAATTCGACTATGGCACGCCCTAGGGGAGTCGAACCCCTCTTTCCAGGTTGAAAACCTGGCGTCCTAACCGATAGACGAAGGGCGCCTACCAAAATCGCCCCGGTTTATACGGTTGATTTATCTGAAAAGCAACCCAGAGCTTGGCAAATATAGCTCAAAGCACACTATTTTTTTATCTCAGGAAACCATGGGCACCGCTGCATCTTCGATGATCATCTGAACCTCGCGACGCCCGCGCCATTCATTGAGTTTCAATCGGCCGGCAATATGCAGGGCGGATGGCTGCTTTTTCAACAAAAAATCATCGAGAACCGTGCCCCGCACCCGAAAGGCAATACCGTTGATGCGGGAACCATCTCCACTGGTCATGACACATCGCACATGGTCTTCTCCCACGCGCGCTGAATTAACAATCCGGTGGGCGGGTAAGACAAACCGCGGCTCCGGGTTTCCCATGCCAAAAGGGCCGGCGCGATCCAGCATCGACATCATTTCCAGCGTGGCTCCACCGGCAGAAAGTGCACCATCAATCATAAAACCCTGATGTTTTACCGCCTCGTCAATTTCAGGGCTCAGGCGCTCTTCAAGAAAGGCGCGCAACTGGCCCAACTGCTCGCGCTGCACGGTCAAACCGGCCGCCATTTCATGACCTC
>JAJFHR010000218.1 GCA_021775515.1 Hyphomicrobiales bacterium
CGAAATTTTCATATTCAGGATCTTGAAAATAAGCTTCAATGCGAGCCAGTTCAGCCGGGCCCACGGCATCGGCCTGATTTCCAAGCTTGACAAATTCGTTTTCGACCAGCCGGGAAACTTCATCGCGACCGGTTTCGTGCAACAGAATTTTTATTCGCGCCTTATATTTATTATCGCGGCGTCCGAGCAGATTGTAGACGCGGATGATCGCTTCGAGATAATTCAAAAGGTCATGACGCGGCAAAAATTCCCGCACCTTCATGGCGATCATCGGCGTCCGGCCAAGGCCACCACCGACGTAAACCTCAAAGCCGGAATTACCGTTTTTGTCATGGATAATTCTGAGTCCGATATCGTGTGATTTCATCACCGCCCGGTCTTCTACAGACCCGATGACAGCGATTTTAAACTTGCGCGGCAAGAAGGTGAATTCCGGGTGCAGGCTGGACCATTGCCGGATCAACTCGGCAACCGGGCGCGGGTCTTCCAACTCCCCAGCGGCAACTCCAGCAAAATGATCGGCCGTGACATTGCGGATGCAATTGCCGCTGGTTTGAATGGCATGCATTTCAACATCGGCCAGTTCGTCGAGAATGTCGGGCACGTCTTTTAATTCGGGCCAGTTGAACTGAATGTTCTGCCGCGTCGTGAAATGCCCGTAGCCCTTGTCATACTTGCTGGCTATGTCTGCAAGCTTGTGCATCTGTGTCGATGAAAGTGTGCCGTAGGGAATGGCGACACGAAGCATATAGGCGTGAAGTTGCAGGTATAGGCCGTTCATCAGCCGGATTGGTTTAAACTCATCTTCGCTCAATTCGCCATTAAGACGCCGGGCGACCTGATCTCGAAATTGTAAAACACGTTCGCGAACGAAGGTCGTGTCAAATTCATCATACCGATACATGATAGTGCTCCAGGCGCGCGGCGCCAAATGCCAACGTGCCGTTGTCGTTTTCTGCTGTGATTTTTACTTCGCGGGTTTCGCCGCTGCGCAAGCCGCCCGAGCCGAAAACTTGCGCCTGTTTGCCAAGGTCATTTCTAACCGTTGGTCCTTTGGTGCGCATGATTTCACGATAATGGACCGCATTAACTTGGCCCGCGTGTTTTTGAACCTCGATAAGATAACAGCCGACAACATGAGCAGACGCGTCAGCCTTGGCACCAATATTTTCCAGACGCGCTCGCGCTTCCTCGCTCACGGCAATCAGGCTGTCATTTATGTCAACAGACCAATCACCCTTCGCGGTATAAAAGACAACGTCCCCGTCGATAAGTCGATTTGCGGTTAAGACTCTCATTTAGATATTATCCTTTTACTACAAAGTGTTGTTCAGGTTTTCTTAGCGTTTCTCGGGCAAAGGGAATTCTCCATGCACGCAACGGATTAACGCTTGTCGACAATTGTTCACTTACGGTTTCACTGACTGCCTGCGTGACACCGGGAACGACCTCAGTTTCAAGACCAAGACGCGTGAGTAATGTTAAGTCCCTGACGCTCTGGCTGAAGTGGAGCCTATCGCCGCCGCACAAGCGAACGACGTGATTGCCCTTAAGCGTTTCTCGAGCAATCACCGCATTGAGCTCACTTTGTTTAATGAACGACTGTCCCGGCGTCTTGCCGACATAAAACCGGGTGGCATCGCGCCTGGCAAACTCCAGAATTTTGATGTTGACGCGTTGATCAAGAATAATGATGTCTGCTTCCTGCAGCCGTTGCTGGGCTTTCAGTGTCAATAGGTCGGGATCACCAGGCCCCACACCCACCAGGGAGACTTTTCCGGCATTGCCGATATTGTTGATCGCCTCATCTATTTCCTGTGCGGCAATATCACGGGCATCGGCCTCCTGGCCCGATAACACCAGATTGCGCACTGGTCCTTTAAACAGGCGTTGCCAGAATTTTCTTCTGGCTCCAGCCTCGCTGATCTGGCGGGCAACTACTGGTCTCAGTGCAGCGGCAAACTGGGCAAGCGCGCCGAAATTTGCCGGCAACATCGCCTCAATCCTGGATTTTATGCCGCGGGCCAAAACCGGCGCAGCCCCTTGTGTTGAAATGGCAACGACAAAAGGGTCACGATCAACCAGAGCCGGGGTTATGAAACTTGAGGCACCCTGATTGTCGACCACATTAACAGGAATTTTCAATGATTGTGCAGCCTGTGAGAGGGCATGATCTTCAAGATCATTGCCGCTGGCGGCATAAACCAACCTGGCGGCTTTAAGATCACTGACCTGGAAGGTGCGTCTGATCAGAGAAATTTTGCCGCTATCGCCAAGGCCGGTAAGTTCCGGATTAAACGTGGTTGCGATAGCGGTAATTCTCGCCTCGGTTTTCAAAAGGAGCCTGACCTTTTGTGCAGCCGTTTCACCACCACCGACAACGACAACATTTTGATCGGCAAGGTCTAGAAAGATGGGAAAATAACGCATGAGATATCTCAACCCCCTCCGCTGTCTGCCAAGGTCAGTTCCAGGCCATCAAGCTCTCTACTCCAGATAATCTGGCAGCTTAACCGCGAGGTACCACTTAAGACCGGCAACTCATCAAGCATGTCTTCTTCTTCCTCACGGGCAGGATAGAGTTTTTCGTGCCATTCAGGAGACACATGCACGTGACACGTGGCACACTCACAAGCACCTCCGCACACGGCCTCAATCGGCAGGCCATGTTCCCGGATAATCTCCATAACCCGCCAGCCCTCAACAGCATCGAGATCATGCTTAGTGCCCTGTCTGTCTGTAACGTGGATAAATCCCATTTAAGCTACTCCGAGTTTTTCATGTAAATCGCTGGACGACGTGGTGTAGCGGAACACCAGTTTTTCATCAGGCCGCGCGATTTTGAAGGCAGCCTGAGCGGCCAGGGCACACTCGTGGAAACCAGATAAAATGAGCTTCAGTTTCCCCGGATACCAATTGATATCGCCGATAGCGAAGATGCCCGGTGTCGAGGTTTCAAATTTCTCTGTATCAACCGCGATAAGTTTGCTGTCGAGATTGAGGCCCCACTTAGCGATTGGCCCAAGCTCTATATTAAGGCCAAAAAAGGCCAGGGCGCGATCGGCTTTTATAGCCTCCAATCTGCCCTCGTTGGTTTTTACAGTGATTTTTTCGAGGTTTCCCGACTTACCGTGCAGCCCGTCCAACTGACCGAAGACCAACTGCAGGCGATCTTCGGCTACTGCTTTGCGCACGGCCTCAACCGATGCTGGGCTGGCGCGGAACTTGTCGCGCCGGTGAACCAGCGTAATCGAGTTGACGTCAGGCAGAAGATCAAGTGTCCAGTCGAGCGCACTGTCACCGCCACCAAAAACCACAAGGTTGCGATCGACAAAAATTTCACGATTACGGACAGCATAAAAAAAGGAGGTTTCTTCAAACGCTTCAATATCCGCAATCTTGGGTTTGCGCGGAACAAAACTTCCCGCCCCGGCTGCAATGAAAACCGTATGCGCTCTGATCACCGCGCCTTGTGAAGTTGTAAGTTCAAACCGGCCATCGGTGCGCTTGACCAGTTTGGCAACTTGCTGTGAATACAAAAATTCAGGATCGAAGGGCTTGATCTGCTCCAAGAGCTTGTCGGTGAGTTCTTGACCACTGATCACCGGGTAAGCTGGAATATCGTAAATCGGTTTTTCAGGATATAGCTCTGCACACTGTCCGCCCGGCCGGTCCAGCGCGTCGACCAGGATGCATTTCAGTCCAAGCAGCCCGGCCTGGAACACGGCAAAAAGCCCGACAGGGCCGGCACCGACAATTGCCACATCACACTCTTTTGAGTGTTTCATCTGTGGTGTGTAGTTCTCTATGCTGACAACGTCGCCGCTCATGGTTATACTACTTATTCCAAATCTCAGTAATTCAAAAAGTGTTCATTTTTTAGGACGAGACGGTGAAAACTGACTATTTTCGGTCAATTAGGTGTTAATCACAATCAGACTAAACAGTTTATTTAATTAACTTTTTCGTTGATAATTAGATCTCGTACTAAAAAAAGAACATAACGTACTTTATAAAGGATGAGCGAAATGTCAAGAGCGCCGAAGCGAAAAGTTGGCTCTTCAAAAAGAAGTGATAAAGAAGGAAGTTATTCTCCGGAGCTTGGCAAGACCATCCAGCGCCTGCGCAAAGCCTATAATTTGTCGCTTGGCGAGCTTTCGGAACAGTCCGGCGTTGCCAAATCCATTATTTCCCAGATTGAGCGCAATGAAACCAACCCGACCCTGGCTACGGTGTGGCGTTTAAGCCAGGCGCTTGATACGACGATTGACCAGGTTTTGATGTCTGAAGAGACAGCCAATATCATCGAAAAGAATGGCGTTGCAGCAATCCCGAAACTGACCAGTGAAGACGGCCTGTGCACCCTGGCCATTATCGGTTGGCTTAATACCGTTGATTGGGTGCAATGGTATGATTTTAAGGCTGGTGTGGGCGGTGTGCTCGATTCCGATCCGCATCCCAAAGGATCGGTTGAAAACCTGTCTGTTCTGGCCGGAGAGCTTGAAGTCTGGGTTGACGGTGAAGTTCAAACAGTCAAGCAGGGTGAAACCTTGCGCTATCGCGGCGACCTCCCGCACAAAATCACCAATATCGGTGACGTGCCGGCCCATGCAACCATGGTCAATTTGGTTAAATCAACCGTGATGGCCTGAAAATCCACTTGAGCTTTTTCTCTTCAGGTCCATGGTCCTAAAGCACCGGACTTCACTGACTGACGTCATGCTGTGGTTTTGGCAGGGTCCATCCGTCAGAAAATATACAAACTGGAACAGTTTTCCGAATGGCGGAAACAGAATAAAATAGTTCAAAAACAATAGGTTAAATAGTTGTGATAGTGTTTGTGGTTGTGTTTTTTGTAATATTGCAATATTATGTTGCCAATTCAAACTCTATAAATGCAGGCAAGGTGGAACAGATTTAACCTTACCGTTGCAGACCGTAGAATTGAAAAAATCAGCCAGGCGTTGATGGTAACTGTTTTAAGGCGCTTGCAGTAGCGCCTGACATGACTTGCCGGCGATGAAATTTGGCACAACCCAGGGAGATAAAATGGCAGATGTTGTGGTGCTGGAAGAGGGGAAAAGGGGTAGCAAGGCCAAATTGAACAAAAAAGATCGAACAGGTCAGGTTCAATCGCTTTCGCGCGCTCTTAATATTCTCAATACATTGGCCGAATCGGATGACGGGTTATCCCTAAGCGATTTAGCTTTGACCGTGGGGCTGGCACCATCTACCACCCATCGGCTTTTGACGACTTTGCAAAACGAAAGATATGTTGCTTTTGACGCCGAGCGCCGCGCCTGGCAGGTAGGCGTTCAAGCTTTTCAGACCGGCAATGCTTTTTTGAAAACCCGTGATCTTGTCTCTCTTGCCCGCCCCTTGATGCGCCGCTTGATGGAGACAAATGGCGAGACTGTTAACTTGGGAATAGCCGATCGCGGCGAAGTAATTTATCTGGCGCAGGTGGAATGTCTCAAGCCGATGCGCGCCATAGCCCGTCCTGGTGGTCGGGTGCCGATGCATTGCTCTGGTATTGGCAAGGCTTTGCTGGCCTGGATATCCGAGCGCGAAGTCGATGCAATTTTACATACCCGCGGGCTGCAAAGGGTCACCTCAACCACCATTGACACACCGGCCAAACTGCGTGACGACCTCGAGAAAATTCGCCAGCGCGGTTATGCGTTTGATGATGAGGAAAATGGCATTGGTTTACGCTGCGTCGCCAGCGTGATTTTTGACGAAAATGCAATGCCTTTGACCGGGATATCGCTTTCGGGTCCTACCGCGCGCATGAAAGATGAAAGAATTCCGGTGCTGGGAAACAACGTTGTTGAGGCTGCTGCCCGCATTACGCGCGAAATGGGCGGCAGGTTGCCCAAAGGCCATCCTCCGATTGTCAACTAACCGCAAAGCAACAACAGCCTCTTGAACCGGCCTGATCCTCCAGGTCTGAAATATACGGGCAGTTAAATGTCAGAAAACCAGCGCGCATTTCTTGAAGAATTGTTTCAGGCCAGCATAAAAGCTGCCGACCCGCTTCACTGCCTCAAACCTTTTTTGCCCGAAAAACCCAGCGGCCGCATAATAGTCTTAGGTGCTGGCAAGGCGGCAGCTTCAATGGCAAAAGCTGTCGAAATCGCCTGGCCGGGTGAAATCGAGGGTCTTGTCGTCACCCGCTATGATCACGGTTTGGCCCTGGATCAAATCGACGTCGTGGAAGCCTCTCATCCGGTGCCTGATGCGGCGGGAATGGATGCAGCACGGCGAATTTATGAAAAAGCCCAGGAGGCAAAAAAAGGCGATTTGGTATTGTGTTTGATGTCCGGCGGTGCCTCAGCCTTATTGTCATTGCCTGCCAGAGGCCTTGAGTTGGCCCACAAGCAGGCCCTTAACAAATCTTTGTTGCGGTCCGGCGCCAATATTACTGAGATGAATTGTGTCCGCAAACACCTTTCTGCCATTAAAGGTGGCAGATTGGCGCAGGCAGCCTATCCGGCCCGGGTTGTCACCCTGGCTATATCGGACATACCTGGTGATGATCCCGCAACGATTGGCTCAGGCCCAAGCCTTGGCGATGAGACAACCGTTGATGAAGCTAAGGCAATTTTGCATAAGTATGATATCGCCGTGCCAGAACCGGTGCTGGCGCATTTGAACAGTGAGGCAGGAGAGACACCTGGTCCCGACCATCCCCAACTTGCCGGTGGTACGGTTCACGTTATTGCCACACCACAACAGTCGTTGGAAGCAGCCGCGGCGGTTGCTGAACACCATGGCGTCAGGCCGGTTATTTTAGGTGACAGCATCGAAGGTGAGGCACGCGAAGTGGCTATTGTCATGGCTGGTATCGCCCGCCAGGTCGCTCATCATGGACAGCCGCAAACTGCACCTTGCGTTTTGCTGTCGGGTGGCGAAACCACGGTGACGGTCAAAGGCGATGGTCGTGGCGGCCGCAATGCCGAATTTTTGCTGTCGGCTTTAAACGATCTCAAAGGCCATCCGGAAATCTACGCCATAGCCTGTGATACTGACGGAATTGATGGTTCAGAAGACAATGCCGGTGCATATTTCTCACCGCAGAGTTATAGCCGGGCACAGCAGGCCAATCTTGATTCAGAAGCTTATTTAGCCCGAAATGATGGTTATGGCTTTTTTGCCGCCCTGGGTGATCTAATTTTTACCGGCCCGACCCGCACTAATGTAAACGATTTCCGCGCTTTGTTGATCAGATAATAATTCCGGCTGCCTGCTGGACAGTTTCCTCGCGGTTTACTGCCGCTAATCATTTGTTTTATAATATTAAAACTGTTCTGAAAATATTCATTCAAACAAAAAATTTTTGTTGCGATTTTGACATTCGCTTTTCTGATTTATGACAAATACATGTCAGTTTTGTGACAAAAAACTTCCCAATGCGTTTAATAATGATAACATTGCCACTGGAGAGGGCATTGTTAGTCAGTTCTCTTCAAGGCACAATTAGAAATCAGGTGGTCAAATTTGTCGCCTGAACTTTAGGGAGGAAGAGAATGGTTACCACATTATTACGCGGCGTAGCGCTCGCGGCGGTGGTTTTGGGATTTAGTGGCGGCGCAGCATTTGCTCAAGCAGATTGCCCGCGTGGACAACTGGACAAAAGGTTCTGTGACCGTAATGGCGATTTGATTGCTGATACGCCAACGGATGCGTCGAAACAAGCAGACCCTTCAACCTTGGTTTTTGCTTATACGCCAGTTGAAGACCCGGCCGTATATAAAGAAGTCTGGTCAGAATTTCTGCAGCATCTTGAAGCCAAAACAGGCAAAAAAGTACAGTTTTTCCCCGTGCAGTCAAATGCTGCGCAAATTGAAGCCATGCGCTCGGGCCGCTTGCACATTGCAGGCTTTAACACCGGCTCCAACCCGCTGGCTGTGAACTGTGCTGGTTTCAGATCTTTTACAATCATGGCGCGTAAAGACAACAGCTTTGGTTATGAAATGGAAATCATTACTTACCCTGGAAGCGGAATAGAAAAACTTCAGGACATCAAGGGCAAGACTCTGGCCTTCACATCGCCGACATCAAATTCGGGTTTCAAGGCGCCATCGGCTATCTTGAAAGCAGAGTTCGACATGCTCAAGGATCGCGATTTTAAGGCAACGTTTTCTGGAAAACATGACAACTCGATCCTCGGCGTTGCCAATAAGGACTATATCGCTGCATCTATTGCAAATTCAGTCAAGGCACGGATGATCAGCAGAAATGTCATAAAAGATGATCAAGTGAAGACGATATATAAATCCCAGACATTTCCAACCACCGGTTTTGGTGTTGTCTATAACTTGAAACCTGAGCTTCAAAAGAAAATTCAAGACGCCTTCTTCAGCTTTAATTGGGCTGGAAGCAACTTGGAAAAAGAATTTTCCAAATCAGGCGAAGGCAAGTTCATTCCGATTACATATAAAGAACATTGGGCCGTTATTCGTACAATCGATAAGGCCAATAACGTTTCCTATAAATGTCAGTAATCAATAATGATGTCGGCCGCTGTTTTTCAGCGGCCGACACTTTAAGTTTGGACAATTAATGCTTCAAATCAAGCAACTGTTGAAGCGCTATCCGACGGGGGATCTAGCGCTTCAAAGGGTAGATATGGCCATCCCCAAAGGTCAGGTCGTCGCACTCATCGGGCCTTCCGGCGCCGGTAAAAGTACTCTGATCAGATGTGTCAACCGGCTGGTAGAACCGACCTCTGGTCAGGTCATTCTCAATGATCGCGAATTAACGAAGCTCAACTCAAACGCACTTCGCGTTGCGCGGCGGCGCATGGGGATGATTTTCCAGGAATACGCTCTGGTCGAACGGCTGACGGTAATGGAAAATGTTCTTGCCGGGCAGCTTGGTTACGTTGGTTTCTGGCGCAGTTTTTTACGTAAGTTTCCACAAAGCTCTATTGATGAAGCCTTTCGCCTGCTTGACCGTGTTGGGCTTGAAGAAATGATCGACAAACGCGCAGATGAACTTTCCGGTGGTCAGCGCCAGCGCGTCGGTATTGCCCGCGCACTGATACAGGATCCCGAACTGCTTTTGGTTGACGAGCCCACAGCGTCGCTTGATCCAAAAACCTCGCGCCAGATTATGCGGCTGATCTGTGAATTATGTGAAGAACGTAACTTAGCAGCGATTATCAATATTCATGACGTCGCTTTGGCGCAGATGTTTGTGCAACGGGTTATCGGATTGAGATTAGGGGAAATTGTCTACGATGGTCCGCCCACGGGCCTTCAACCCGACGTTCTCACGGAAATTTATGGGGAAGAGGATTGGCAGGCGACTATTGAAAAAGTCGATGAAGAAGATGAAGAAGAGGCAGCAGCAGCAGCAGTAGCAGTAGCAGTAGTAGTAGAAGAGGGGGTCGGCAGTTGAGTGTTGCAACGTCAAAACCCCTTGGTGCTGCCCGCCGTTGGAAAAAGCCGCCTTTCATTAAAAGACCCTTGTTGCGATGGGGCTTAATCCTCGGGGCTTTGATATATCTCGTGCTGGCAACCGCAAGCATTGAAGTCAATTGGCTCAGGGTATACGAGGGCCTTGATCGTGGTTGGCGCTTTGTACTGGCTTTTTCCCAGCCTGATTTTATTTCGCGATGGACTGATATTCGCGAAGGCATGATCGAAAGTCTGGTGATGACTGTGGCCTCGACGGTTGTCGGAATTGCCATTTCAGTACCTATCGGTTTGGGCGCTGCCCGCAATATAGCGCCGTTACCGGTCTATCTTATTTGCCGCGGTATTATCACGGTATCGCGGGCGCTTCATGAAATCATCGTCGCCATTCTTATGGTGGCTATTTTTGGCTTTGGGCCACTGGCCGGTTTTATAACGCTGTCGTTCGCCACCATCGGGTTTTTGGCCAAACTTTTAGCCGAAGACATTGAGGATACGGACAAATCTCAGGCTGAAGCCATCAAGTCCACCGGCGGTTCATGGCTACAGTGGATCAACTACGGAATACAGCCGCAGGTCATGCCGAGATTAATCGGGCTGTCGATGTACCGGCTCGATATTAATTTTCGGGAATCCGCCATTCTCGGCCTTGTTGGTGCCGGCGGCATCGGCGCAACGCTGAACACGGCCTTTGACCGGTATGAATTTGATACGGCAGCGGCAATCATAATCACAATTATTGTTATCGTGATGGCTGCTGAATACTCCAGCGGCGTCATTAGAGCACGGATGCAGTAATGGCAGTAACAACCAACAATTACGGCACGAAAGTCTGGGCTCGCCGCACCTCTGCCAAGCAAAATGCAATCTGGCTCGGCTGGTTTTCGGGGACCGCCCTGTTTGTCTATTGCTGGCAGCAGATCAACGTCGCCACAACCTGGGCATTTGTCTGGGATGCACCAAGAATTGCCGGAGACCTAGTCTCCCGCGCCGTTCCACCTCGCTGGTCATATATTAATGAATTGTGGCTACCTATCTGGGACACGTTGAACATTGCCACTTTGGGAACTCTCCTCGCTTTGTTTATGGCTGTACCGGTAGCCTTTTTGGCAGCCAACAACACCACCCCAAGTAAATTGCTTATCAGGCCGATTGCCTTGCTGATTATCGTTTCCTCGCGCTCAATCAATTCACTCATCTGGGCCTTGCTTCTGGTTGCAATTATCGGGCCCGGCATGTTTGCCGGAACGATAGCGATTGCGCTGCGCTCTATCGGCTTTGTCGCCAAACTGCTTTATGAGGCGATTGAAGAAATTGATGAAAATCAGGTGGAGGCAATTACAGCCACAGGTGCCAGTCGCCTGCAGGTGCTGGTCTACGGCATTGTGCCTCAAATCATGCCGGCCTTTGCCGGAATTACGGTGTTTCGCTGGGACATCAATATTCGCGAGTCAACGGTTCTGGGTCTTGTCGGTGCTGGCGGCATTGGTCTTCAGATGCAGGCTAACCTCAACGTACTGGCCTGGAACCAGGTATCCACGATCCTGTTTGTGATCTTGATAGCTGTCATAATTTCGGAATGGGTTTCCGCTAAGGTTCGCGGCGCTATCATTTAATCTCATCTTACATTTTTTTTCCGGTATCATTTGTGGGTCCTTTATGACGCGTTCTTTGTCTTTGCATGAAGCATTTTCTCTTTACGAAAAAGCCCGCTGTTTTATGCCAAAACCAGAATTCCCCGTAGCAACACGCCAGGTGCAGCACCTGGTGGAGATAGCTGATGAATTTGACGTAGCTGTCCTAGATTCTTTTGGCGTGCTCAATGTTGGCGATGCTGCCATTCCAGGTGCCGCAGAAACCATCGGCATTTTGCGATCAAGAAACAAACACATCATTGTCCTAACCAACGGGGCAACGCTGGATCAACCAGGAGCGGTGGCAAAGGTACGCGGTTTTGGATTTGATATCGACAGCCAGGATGTCATTTCCAGCCGGTCAGCTCTGGAAGCAGGTCTAAAGACCTATTCTCCCGATATGCTGTGGGGCATCATGGCGCCCGAACATGCCAACTGCCAAACATTAGGGGTAAATTTTGAGTTGCTTCATGATGACCCGGAGACATATTTAAAGGTTGATGGGTTCATTTTGCTTAGTACCCATGATTGGTCGTTGGACCGCCAGGAGAAATTACAGGCTTCGCTGGCGTTTTATGCCCGCCCCATACTTGTCGGCAACCCGGACCTCGTTGCACCGCGAGAAACCTATATGTCCACAGAGCCGGGATATTTCGCCTGGCTGCTGCATGAAGCAACCGGTCTGGAAATACTCAATTTCGGAAAGCCTCACGCTGATGTTTTTGAACAGGCAAAACGCCGCATCCGCGAGGTTTGTGGGTCCGTTGAGGCGGAAAGAATTCTCATGGTCGGAGATAGTCTTCATACTGATATTCTCGGCGGTGCTTCCGCCGGATTTAAGACGGTGTTGACTACGCAGGATGGTTTTCTCTCAGGCGTTGACGCGCATGACTATATTCAATTATCCGGTATCAGACCAGATATCATGTTGCCGCGGATATAATTTCACGTCAGCCCGTCCATTTTATTCATCACCAGGCACACCGTAAGAGGGCGCCATTTCAGGCGCCAGGGCCCGGGTTACATAATCCTCCATTTCGCCTTGCCATTCCTGCCAAAGCGCCGCCAGGTCTGTTATTGGATCGGAAGATTTGTCGATGCGCAGATCAGCCAGCGGCCAATCCTGGGTATCTACAATGAGCATGCCAGCTGACGCAAGCGGTCCTTCTTCGCCTCCAGCCTCAAGACCAGCCTGCATCGCGGAAATTAGCCGCGAGCCTAACGGCGCCTCTTCATGCGCAAGGTAACAGTCGATCATCGCTTGTGGAACGCGCTCGGTATTGAGCAGATTTCCTGCCGCTATCACATTGCCGGCGGTCGCCACGCTGTTTTTGCCCAGGATATTGGCACCGGAAAAATGCGCCACTGAACCAGCCTTATCAACCAGCAGCAATTGCCGATATTCAATATTTTCAGACCTGCTGACAATTTTTTCCAGAGCTGTCTGTGCTGAATTCCCCTTGGCTAACAACTCCAGGGCTTTGGTGCCCAGGCGGGGATCGGTAATATTTTGTGAGGCAACAGCCCCAACACCAGCCCGCGCGAAGGCACACCGTGCGGCCACACACAGACTGGAAGATGAAATTGCGATCCCAAATTGACCACTGTGAAGGCATCTGGCGAGAATGGAAAACGTCATTCTTCTGTTTCCGGCAATACCGCAATCACGTCGATTTCCATCAGCCAGTCGGGATCGGCAAGGCCATTGATGATAAGACCGGTGGACACGGGATATACTCCCTTGAGCCATTTTCCCACCGTGCGGTAAACCGGCTCGCGATATTCCCGGTCTGTAATGTAAATCGTAATTTTCACAATGTGCGCGAGATCGGCCCCAGCTTCGCGCAGGAGTTCTTTGACGTTTTTCATCGCCTGATCACTCTGGGCCGCAGGATCATCCTGGCCTACCAGATTGCCGTCAAAGTCAGTGCCGACCTGTCCTCTGAGATAAATTGTATTTCCAGCAACAACAGCCTGACACAGATCGTTGTCTAAAGACTGGTCGGGGTAGGTATCTTTGGTATTGAATTTGCGAAGACGTGTGTGGACCATCAGTTTTTATTCCCCAACACCCGATCAGATAAATCCGCCGCCTTGCGGACAAAATCAAGCGGACCGCCAAAATCGAAATTGCGGTAGGCGGCGGCAAGATGGGCAAATGGTGGAGATTGCGCAAATAACTCAAACGTCACACGATGGCCGCCATAATCTGAATTTAAAAGATCGCGCGCAAAACTTAACAGTTTGCGACGGTCATCTGACACCCAATCCTCATTGATTGAGTAATACTTGTGCAACCATGCCCCGCTTTCAGGGTGGTCAAATGCCGCCTTGTCAGGGGTAATACAGATTTGGCCACCGCAAAGTTCGCGCGCCAGATGCATCATTGCCGGCAGTTGCGAACAGGCATGTATGCGGCCGGTAAACAATAACGACTGATTGGGCATCAACAGGCCCGACGGGCTCTTTTCCGCCAGCGCGATGGAGGCGGTGAGATGAGCATTAATTGTCTCGCGGTAACAGGCAAGCTGGGCCAGTTTTTCTTGCACGGCCGGCTGTTTGTCGAGACCGGTCTGACGCACGTTAAACAGAGCTACCCCGATCATCATGTCAGCTATTTTCTGAATGCGTTGAATAAACGGAAAGGCCGAATAACGATGCAGAGTTGCGCGGATAAAAGTTGCTGCGCGCGTGTGCCGGTAAAACAGAACATCTTCCCAGGGGATCAGCACATTATCGAAAATTACCAGTGTATCGACTTCATCGAATTTTCCCGACAGCGGATAATCTTCCACCGGTCTCATATCGGCAAAACCTGTACGGCAGATATGTTTTATGCCTTCCGCGCCCATATCGGCAATGAACCCGACGGCATAGTCGGAAAGTTCGGCATCGCCCCAATTGGCGATTGTGGGTTTAGTAAAGGCCTGGTTGGCATAGGCAGCGGCGGTTTCAAATTTGGCCCCCCGAACGATGATACCGGCATCGGTTTCCTTAACCACATGTAACAGCATATCCGGGTCTTGATCCTGCGGTCTTTTGGAGCGGTCGCCTTTGGGATCGGTGTTGGCTGAAACGTGGAACGGGTCAGCCTGCAAAGCCGTGTGAATGTGTCTTTCGATATTCTTGGCAAACTGCGGGTCAACTTCATTAAGGACCTCTGCACCATCATACAGCGACCACATTTCCCCGACGGTTTCATCGCCCATTCTGATAACAACGCCACCAATCTCATTCATTACTGTATCAACAGCCAGGCGCTTGTCATGCCAGTCCTGCTGTTTATGGGGTAGGGTGTTGCCAATAGCATTCAACTCGCCTGAATTTTCGTCTTTGCAGGTCATTATCGATTTGAATTCCTGCTCGTGGGCCATGTCATAAATGCGCGCGCGGACATCAACGATGGGTTTGAAGGCACGGTGGCTGGTGACGTCCTCGACCTTTTCCCCGTTAATCCAGATCTGACGGCCATCCTGCAACGAGGCGCGGTATTCCTGTCCGGTTCTAATCATTCTATGCGGTCTCTTTTTTAGTATCGTGGGGGTTTTTGTCGGGGCCGGTTATGGGCGAAAAATATCCATAATAACCTCGAGCGTAGGACAGGGGGGAGCGGCGGGGGAGTTGTTGGTTGGGAGCATCACACACTTTGCAGGTTTCCACATTACCGATAATGACCTGATGATCGTGCACCGGAAAATGTTGGGTTATGCGACATTCAAGCTGGGTAAGTGCGGTGTCGAGCAGCGGGCAGCCGAGGCTTCCCGTCGACCAGTCTGCGCAGGCAAAATCAAATGGCCGGCCTTGTTTGGGCCTACCGGCAAATACATCCGCGATCGGTGTGTCTCCCTGACCGAGCGTATTGACCGCAAACACACCGTTGGCGCAGATCGCGTCAAGCGCCGGGCTGCGGCGCTGGATCGAGACCATCAGGGTAGGCGGCTCAAGGCACAGAGATTGCAGGGAACTTGCCGTTAATCCGAAGCGGCCGCCGCTTCCATCTGTAGTAACAAGATAAACACCGCTGATGGTTTCAGCCATGCAGGCGCGAAAGGTTTCAGAGCTGCGCACAATTATATCCCCAGGAGCTTCGTGGAAGTGCAGCCTAGTCAGATTTATTGAATTTGGAAAATACAATTTTTACGTAAATTGAATAGGAAAAATATATTCAATTAAACGATCTCTTTTATATGCGAACGGCAAAACTCAATAAATCGATCAATGATTTTCGTGTGTTTGACCGACTTCAAAGTGACGATGCCGAGGCAGACCGGAGTGCCGCCATCTTTTAGCGCTCTGCAGGCGAACGGTTTGCCATCAGCTGCTGTTGCCTGTGGCAGTCTGATATTGTAAAAAGAATAGCCAAAACCATTGGCCACCAGGCTGTGAACCATCGCCGGGTTGGCGGCCCGGTGCGCGATATTCGGCGCCCGGCCTATTTTATCGAAAATCCGGCTCATGTAATCGCGGCTGAACGGCAAATCGAGCAGTACCATCGGTTCCTCAATCAAATCTTCCAGCGCAACGTCACAGCCTTGCGCAAGGTGGTGGTCTAGGGGCAAAATGACATAGGGCGGCAATTTCACGATCTCGACAAAGTCCATATCATCTTTGAGGCCAAAATCATATGTAATGCAAAGATCAAGCTCACCGCTGCGCAATCTATCAATTTGATCAGCCTGATCTGTTTCAACAAACTGAATGCGACTGTCAGGAACTTGCTGCTTGAAGGCAGCTCCCAACGCAGGCATGAGAATTGGTGCGAAGGTCACCAGACAACCGGCATGAATTGAGCCTTTGAGCGTTGCTTCAAATTCAAAGCCCGCGCGCTCAAACTGCTGGGCGGCGCGCACTGCTTCGTAAGCATGGACAAGTAGTTCCCGGCCGCTATTGGTCAGCGAAATGCCCAAAGCATGATGGCGCACGAACAATCCGACGCCAAAGCGTGTTTCAAGATGGGCAATGGCGCTGGACACCGACGGTTGCGAAACATTAAGAGCGCTGGCGGCCTGTTTGGTGGATTTATGTTCTGCGGCAGCGATGAAATAACGTAGCTGTTTGAGGGTAAAGTTTAGCGGGCGATCAGTTGACATGGATTTTCTAATTCAAATTGCGAATAACAACGAAAAAACAAATCCAATATAGTTGGTTGCCTCCCTCAAACAAAGGCCAAACAATTTTAGGCGTCATCGGCCGTTGAAATTATTGCGGCGATAGCTGCCGCTGTTAATCGAGCTTCCGCCGGGTCGGCTCTTGAGGTTAAGACAATGGGCACTTTTGCACCTACGACGATACCGGCAGTACAGGCACTCATGAAATAAACCATCATTTTGAACAACGCATTGCCGGTTTCAATATTGGGAACAACCAGAATATCAGCTTGTCCGGCAACTGGGTTGTCTATGCCCTTGATAGCGGCGGCTTTGGGAGAAATGGCGTTATCAAAGGCAAAAGGACCACCGATTAGTGCGCCGGATATTTCGCCATTTTCTGCCCGCTTGACCACCTCGGCGGCCTCGACGCTTGACGGCATCGCCTCAAGGACGCTTTCGCTGGCGGAAAGAACGGCAACCTTTGGCATCTCAATTCCAAGCCGGTGTGCAACAGCCACAACATTGCGAGTGATATGAAGTTTCGTATCTATGTCCGGCGCAACGTTTATGGCGGCATCCGTAAGGAACAAAACCTTATCGCAACCAGGAACCGTTATGTGAAAGACGTGGCTTAACCGGGCACCGGTTCTTAACCCGAATTCCTTGTTCAATACCGAGCGCAGTAACGTATCTGTGTGACCCTGCCCCTTCATTAGCGAGGC
>JAJFHR010000219.1 GCA_021775515.1 Hyphomicrobiales bacterium
AGATGGTTGGTGGGTTCATCGAGCAACAACAGATTGGGTTGCGACAACAATAATTTACACAAGGCTACCCGGCGTTTTTCGCCACCTGATAAAGTCGCCACATCGCTATTGCCGTCGGGACACCTTAAAGCATCCATTGCCATTTCCACCTTGGACTCCAGATCCCAGGCATCGGCCGCCTCGATTTTTTCCTGAATGTCAGCTTGTTCGGCAATTACCGCATTCATCTCATCGTCATCAAGTGGTTCGGAAAACTTGGCGGAAACTTCCTCAAAACGATCCAATAACGCTTTTGTTTCCGCAACTCCCTCCATCACATTTCCGGTGACATCCTTGCTAGGATCAAGCTCCGGCTCCTGAGGGAGGTATCCGATTTTAGCCCCCTCCGCTGCCCAGGCCTCTCCTTGAAATTCCGTCTCAACACCTGCCATAATTCGCAACAAGGTTGATTTTCCGGAACCGTTGAGCCCAACGACGCCAATTTTGGCTCCCGGATAAAATGACAGTCGAATGTCGCTCAACACCTGTTTGCCACCGGCAAAGGTCTTCGACAGATTGTTCATGACGTAAATATATTGGTAGGCGGCCATCTAAGCTCCTGCTTGGCTGATGCATGATGAGTTGGAACGATCTATTGGTTGGGACTTTTAACCGACCTGGTCCAATATCGCAACGATTGCTTGAAGGAGAAATCACACTAAGGTTGCCTGCACTGTAATAGTTCGGCAGCTCTGCGAGCGAAAGGGTGAATTATATACCTTTGCATTGCATCACCAGGCTTTTTACCATTAACTGAAGGCTTCGCGGGGCTAAGGGTGAGGGCATATTATGGGGAATATAGTCAAGCAGGGCACCAAGAAACGCATGCGTGGCGGCCGCAAAGCGCGACAGGAAAAACGCAACCTCGCCGCCGGGCTGGTATCCGGGCGCCCCTATATAGTGCGCAACATCCCGCCATATGACATTCTGTCGGAAGAAAGCCTGGTACGGATCGAAGACGCTGCCGACCGCATACTTGCCAACATTGGCATTGAGTTCCGTGATGACCCGGCAGCTCTTGAGCTCTGGAAACGGGCGGGAGCAAACGTTGACGGCGTGCTGGTAAAATTCGACCGAGGCATGTTGCGCGAAATTCTGAAGACCGCTCCAGCACAATTTACCCAATGCGCCCGAAACTCCGAAAACAATGTTCAAATCGGTGGCAAGAATGTTGTCTTCTCTCCCGCTTACGGCTCACCATTTGTGATGGATCTCGACAAGGGCCGCCGCTACGGAACACTCGAAGATTTTCAAAATTTCATCAAACTCGCGCAATCATCTCCGTGGTTGCACCATTCGGGCGGCACAATTTGTGAACCGGTTGATGTAGCTGTCAACAAGCGCCACCTCGATATGGTCTACAGCCACATCCGTTTTTCGGACCGGCCATTCATCGGCTCGGTAACAGCAGAAGACCGGGCAGAAGATTCGATTGAAATGTGCCGAATTTTGTTTGGCCGGGAGTTTGTCGAAAACAACTGCGTTATCTTGGGAAATGTCAACGTCAACTCACCGCTGGTCTGGGACGGCACTATGACGCGGGCGTTGCGTGCCTATGCCCGCGCCAATCAGGCCGGCATCGTCGTGCCTTTCATTCTCGGTGGCGCCATGGGCCCGGTAACCAACGCCGGAGCGATTGCCCAGTGCCTCGCCGAAACCATGGCAGGGTGTGCGCTAACTCAACTGGAACGCCCCGGAGCTCCGGTTATTTTTGGAAATTTTCTCTCCTCCACGGCCCTGCGTTCCGGTTCCCCGACTTTTGGCACCCCCGAACCCGCCCTCGGGTCACTGGTTATCGGCCAATTAGCCCGGCGGTTGAAGCTGCCGCTCAGGTGTTCAGGAAATTTTACCACATCAAAACTCCCCGATGCCCAGGCAATGAATGAATCGACAATGTCAATGCTCTCGGCAATTCACTGTGGTGCCAACTTCATCCTCCATTCAGCAGGCTTCCTCGATGGGCTGTTGTCCATGTCGTATGAAAAATTCGTCTTGGACGCTGATTTTTGCGGTGCGTTGCACACGTATCTTGACGGCGTCAGCACCGACGACAATCAGCTTGCGCTCGAGGCTTTCAGTGAGGTTGGGCCGGGCAATCATTTTTTTGGCTGCGCCCATACGATGGCAAATTACGAAACCGCCTATTGGGATTCCGAATTGGCAAACAATGATCCTTTCGAGACCTGGGAGGCGCAGGGCTCTGATGACGCCGCCACCAGGGCCAACCGCCTATGGAAAAGGCAGCTTGCTGACTATCAAGCACCGCCGATTGATGAGGCGATTAATGAAGCGCTCAAAGATTTTATTTCCACCAAAAAAGCCTCGGTGGAAGATGCCTGGTATTAATTGTGCTTCAACCGCTGTCGCCACACCGCTTATTTTCGCATCGCATAAGAGGAAAGTGACGCACTGTCGATAATATCAAGCTTTACCGCCCGGTCGCGAAGACGCAACGCTTCACTTCGCTCGGAAAAATTCCCCACTATTACCGGATAATACGGATTGTCAGGCCTTCGCTTGCCAACAAACGCCCTAAGACCGGGATCCAACGCATTGATGCGATTAGCAAAAGCCTGGGCTTGGGATTGATCCTTCAGCGACTTAACGATTACCCAGTATTTCGGCTCGAATTTTTGCACGCTGAAATAAGACCTGAATTTATCGGAAAGGTCCCAGCTAGTCGCAGCCACTACAATCCGCTTGTCCTTGGCCTTCGCCGGAGAAATAAAGTAGAGATTTTCACTTTGATCGCCAGGTTGCGATGAGGTTTTATCAGCAACGGCTACCGCGTCGGTTTGATATTTGATCGGGTTTGCATTCCACGTCGTGATCAGGGCCGGTGCCGATACGCCGATTGCGATTAATTTCATTCTGTTGTTTTCGCTCGACGCCCAACCGATAAGCCCTCCCAGGAACACCACAATGGGTATAAGGATGAAAAATCCAAACAAGAGCATGAGGATCTGATTTGCCTGCCCGTCTTTGATAAGGTTTTCGACGGCAGGATGATATTGCGCCAGATAATTCGTGCACAAGGCCGCAACTCCTCCCAAACCACCTATCATAGAACGTGTTAAGCCAGAAAGTTGTGTCACTGCCATAGCTTATTACCTCCAATTTGAGATCGAAATATTTTATATTTTATGGATTGTTCCAGCTATTTTACACTGATAAGTATTTCTGGCAAATTTTGCTCACACTCAAGCCTGCCCGATGTTTCATTCACCGGGAAATTTCAACCAAATATTTCAGATGCCATGGGTTGAAAGCCTATCTCTGCATCTCTAAGGCTCTTTGCGTCAAAAGTTTTTTTTCGGTAGCCGCTTTGCACGACATCAACGGCAACCAGCACAAAGAGAATAAAATAAAACGTCGATTTTGACATCGCCTCGACCTTGAAGCCGAACAGTTGCAGTTGAGCTAATTCGCCACCTTCCGACAGCAGCATGATTCCAACGATAAAAAAATAAAAAGACCCAGCACTTCATACATCCGGTTTTTCTTCAAAAACTCGGACACATGATCGGCGAGCAAAATCATCATAAAACCGCTGATAACAATCGCCAGGGCTATGACTCAGAAAACATCGGTCAATGCCAAGGCGCTTAGAATTGAATCGAAAGAAAACACCAGTTTCATCGCAACTATCCAGAATATCGACATCGCCAGCGAGTGCCCGGAATTGCCGTTGACTGCGGAGATGTCATCGACACTAAGCATGTAAAAAACTCTTTGGTTGCTGTGTAGATGATGAAAACGCCGCCGAGCAGCACGATAAAGCTGTGCACATTGAATTCTGCGGCCACAAAGCCTTTAAGCTGGAGACTAAAAAATGGCTGCTGAAAAAACTGTATCGCCATCACAACACCAATCAATAGCACAATGCGCAACAGGATGGCCAAGCCGATGCCGATGTGGCGGACAAACGCCTGCTTTTCAAGGCTCACCCGTTTTGATTCAATCGAAATATAAAGCAGATTATCAAACCCAAGAACCGCCTGGAGCAAGGTCAGCATTGCCAGTGTCATCAAGTTTTCTATTGTGAATAAATCCGCCACTATTCCCTCTCCGGTACTGCCAAAATCATAATGTTCAAAACCAGCGCAATTTTCTATTTATTTTATGAAAATCAGACGTTTAAGACAAATCTAACACATTTCCCCTGTAATCAGCCTATGGTGATTGGCGCCAAAATTGCGCCTAAAAATGCGCAGGAGCAAAGCTGCTTAACATGCGATCTGTAGTGTGTATTTTGTTAGGTTCTCTTGCACTTAACTTCGTCCTGAGTTTGAGAGCACCGTCGCATGCAAATAGCGATTATGCTTCTTACGCCAATCACCTGCTTAAGTCATTACCCAAAAACGTTCGCTACCGGCCAGATCTGGAAACATATCTCAATAAACAGGCATCTGCCGCCCGCACCAAGGCGGGTGAAGGCCCGCTTAAAGCCAGCAAGCTTATGTCAAAAGCTGCGCGCGCGCAGGCGGCGGAAATGCTGCTTGGGAATTTTGTTGGTCATCAATCACGTGGCGGTTACAGTTTTAAGCAACGTCTTTCTGCCTACACGGCGACTGATAGCAGCTATTGGGGAGAAAATGCCGCCCGTGATCGCCTGCCAGGTAAGGCGGATAAAACAAAGGCCCATCGCCTGTTCACCATGTGGTTGAGAAGCAAAGGCCATAGAAAAATCTTGATGCGGCAAAGCTTCGCTTATGTTTCCACCGGGGTTTTGCAGAAAGACAACGATCTCTACGCGATACAAATATTTTGGGAAAAATAAAGCCTGCTCTTTAATTATTGTGATTTTGATTAAACAAAATGAGCTTTAATAAGCATTATCGCCCGACAAGACGACCAGTGCTGTTTTGGCGAGGATCTTGAGATCAAATCCTAACGACCAGTTTTCAGCATAATAAATATCGTGCCGTACCCGTTCTTCCATTTTTTCAAGCACATCAATCTCACCGCGCAAACCATTCACCTGCGCCCAGCCGGTTATTCCCGGCTTGACCCGATGACGGGCAAAATATCCATAGATCTTCTTTGAATATTCTTCGTTGTGATCAATTGCATGCGGCCGGGGACCAACCAACGACATTGTTCCATTAAGCACATTAAACAGCTGGGGCAACTCATCAAGTGAAGTCCGGCGGAGAAACTTGCCGACCCGGGTCACCCTTAAATCATTTCGTGTCGCCTGAATGGTCGCACCATCTACCGGGGAGCAGTTGTTTCGCATCGACCTGAATTTATAGACGTTAAAAATCTTGTTGTTGAACCCCAATCTTCGCTGCTTGAACAACACCGGTCCGGGGCTGTCTAGTTTTATGGCAACGGCAATGAGCGCCATCATAGGCAAACAGACAATAATAATTAGTGAGGCTAAGATTATATCTTCCAGGAATTTATAGACCACGCTCCAGCCGGCCATCGGCTTGCCCGCGACTTCCACCATCGGCAATTCATTGAAATGACTTGGCGGCGGCCTGAACTCCATGTGAAAGCCGATGAGATCTGATCCGAGATAAATATTAATAGGAAGTTCGCGCAAACGTTCAACAATCGATCGCAAATTATCTTCCGCGCTCCACGGCAAGGCAATAATAACGTCATCAACCCGTTTTCTTCTAGCAAATCTAACAAGGTCTTTGAGATTGCCTTTTACGCCATATCCAGCCACTTCTGCGCCTGCGAGTTCCATGCGGTCATCAAATACGCCGAGAATTTTTACAAATCGCGGTTTAACCTCATTAATATAATTCAGCAGCCGTCTTCCCTGATCGCCACCGCCTACAATTACAACATTGCGGACGAAAAACCCTTTACTCGAAAGTTTGTTGACCACACCCCAAAGACATAATCTGAGAAGAACGATCGAAGCCCCCGCACCAATAGCAAATGAATAAACCCATAATCGTGAAAATGTATGGGAAACCTTGAAGGAAAACGCTATCGCCAGAAGCATCAAAAACGAGGTGATATAGGCGACAACGAATTTTTCCCAGTACCCCATCGGGCTCATGATCGGATCAAATTGATATAGACCGGCGAAGTGAAAAAACATAAAAATCGCTATCCAGATAAACAGAATAGCTGACGCATAAAGTTCAATATTCGCTGAAGAAGCACCGATGAGCAGAAAACATGCCGCAAACCCCGATACCAAGACAGCCATGCTATCCATAAAGATAGACACGCCCGAAATGATCGTTGACGAGATCGGATAGACGCCTTGGTCCTTGGATAAATCCATCGGATCAGGCATATGGTGAGACACATTCATGGAACGCAACCACTAGTTTCTACATCTTGCGCATGTTGATAGCATTTTATCAATGCCTCCGCCATCCAATCACGCCAGCAAGATTAACCGCAAGAACAAACCTTAATAAAACACCTAAGGCTAACCTTGCTGTTTGCTCCTAAATTACCCGCCACATATATCTCTTTTGTGACAATTTTCCCCCCAAATCAAGGGTCAATCGTCAAATCTCGAGTCACAACAAAATACAATTTGTTAGATTGAGCCGATCCTGTATCGGTTTTTCTCTTGACAAACAGATAAGCAACCGATGCACTCCATTCTCGAGCCAGTTGATACGAATATTTCGGCTCTATACTGAATAAATCTCTAGTGCTGCTTATAGAATTAGATACCGATTCCTGCCGGGAAACACTAGCCGTCAACCCGACGTTGGACCGTCGATTGATATCATGCCCGATACTAAACTCGGCCGTCGTCCGCTGATTTACCTCTCCACTTGCACTTGGTTGGGTGCCCTGTGAAAGCGAAAAAGAAACCTGAGTGTTTTGAATTGCATAGTCAACCCCGATATCCGCCTGGACACCCAGATTTGACTGCGAAGAGCTGGTTGTTCCCCCACCGATCTGATTTTGGTCAGTGTTGACAATATCTACTCCGACAGTCGCGCCTATAGAAAGCCGCGGAGTCAATTTGGCTGCAATACCGCTCGAAAAACTAAAAGTGTCGCTGCGGGTTTTTTGAGCATTATCAGCCGAAAAGCGGCTCCATCCGATATTCGTTAACAAGTCAGTGAGATTTGTGAGACGGTGCAGCCACCCCGCTTCTGCCGAAATATTGACAAAAGGTGTTAATGAGGTACTCGACTTCGAAAAATCGACAAGCGTAACCTCGCCGGAAAAATTGACCGTATTTCTGGAGTTAATTTCGTAGCTTAAATCACTGATAAGACTATAGGTGAGGCGATCCGTATCCTGATTTGTGATATCCGTGTCATCCAGTTCACTGAACGATGAATTTTGCGATCGAAAACTTCCCTCTATTGAGAATTCCGATCTCGCGCTTTTCTTTGTCAGCCCGAGATTGGCGTTTTGATTAAAGGAATCTAGGTTATCCGTCTTGCCTGGGCCGGTAAATTTTTTGAATTCAGCCCCGGCACCGCCCGAAATTTCCAGTCGAGGCGTCCGCCAGTTAAAATCTGTCGCCAAACCCGTCGACGAACCATAGACCTCTCCGGGGCTATTCAGAGCACGGGAAATATTATCGTCAAACTCCAGACGTTCTGTAACTTTTGCCTTGATTGTTACATTGGCCGCCTTTGAGGGGCCACTATATAGCCCCATACCTATTGCAAGGCCAATACCAGCCAAGAGATATTGAACCTGGGCAAAGCGAGGGTGGCACTTTGCCTCGCCATTCATTCAAACAATCCCCTTTCGGGTACAACCACTACATCTCCGTCCCGCAGGTAGATATTTCCCGTAATATCTCTACCGGATTCTGCTTTCGCGTAATCGAAAGGAAAGACGACATCGCGGCCCTTTATTTTACGGCGAACCAATATGCGCCGTTGGGCAGCAAACGGTCCCAGCCCTCCCGATAGAGCCAACGCCTGAAGAACGGTTGTCGGTTTTTTAATTTCAAAGGGCCCAGGTCGCGTGACCTGACCGGTAACGTAAATCACCCGGTCAGAGCTTTTATCTACGGATACAAGAGAGACGGTAACGTCAAGATCATCATTGTAGAATTTCCTAAGGCGCTGTTTCAGGCCGATCCCTAGCGATTCAGGAGACCGTCCTGCTGCCCTCAAATTTCCCGCAAGCGGAAATGAAATCCTGCCATCCGGCCGCACCAACACCTGCCGATTAAGATTTTGGTCCTGCCAAACCGTTACAGAAATTGTATCTCCCCTCTTTAGACGATATGAGCCCGCCGCAAAAGAAGGGGTTAAAAACAAACACAAAATGATGAATGTGGATAAAATACGCATAGTCACCGCCCTATTGATGGCTTTTTCAAGAGCCTCTAATCAAAGCCCAACTAGCCATACAGTGTAAAGGCTGTCAATTCCGTTGTGAAGCCTCGATATCTCTTTTAGTAGTATTCTTCCTGAGTACCCTCAAATTTGTTGAGAACAACACCAAGATAATTGGTCGACTGCATGTATCTTTCGCAGCTTTCCACCTCTGATATTGTTGAGTAACCCGAGGCCACTAAAAGCAGGGTGCAATCGACCTGCGGAAAAAAGGCAAGCACGTCATCTGTGGACAGCATGGGCGGCAAGTCAAAAATAAGAATTCCCGAAGGATCAAACTTACGCAACTGGGCAATCATATCTAATAAGATTCTCGAGGTAATAACCTCCGAGGCATTTTTTATGGATCGATTGTTCACCAATAGCGTCAGGCGTTCAACATCCGGACAAACAAGTATGTCATGAAGTTCGGCTGTACCCTGGAGGTAATCGACCAGCGATTTTTCAACGTTGATGCCCAGACATTTGGCCACACTAGGTTTTCGAAGATCCAGATCAACCAGAATTGCGCTACGGTCAGTATGCCGCGCAACACTGAATGCCAGATTTATTGCCGTAACCGTTTTGCCGCATCCAGACCTTGGCGAGGTAATGGCCAGAGTTTGCCATCCATTTTCACCCATGCGCTGCGAAATCTGTGTACGGAGCATATCAAAGCTAGCGCCTTTGGGGTCGCTTCTGTCAAAAGTTATGATCCGATTGTCTTCCAAATGATCTCTATCAAGCACAATCTGCTTTAGATCAGATGAGGAAAAATGTGGCCTGTCCTGGATTATTTGAGGGGCGGTTAACTGCACCGAAGTTCTCGTGGCCGCCCCGGCTAACTGATTGCGATCAGCTTTCGCTTTTTCGATTGCCAGTTTAATTTTTTCCATCGTCTATGTCCATTTAAGGATGAATACCGATATTTCAGAACTGTTCTGTGGACGGGCCTATTCCTGCAGGCGAGCGATCACTTTTAGGAAAAGAATATCCAGATTCATATAGAAGAAATGGACCGCCATCAAACCGACAATACTTAAAATGGTTGCAATAATAAAAATAACAACCAGCCGTCTTCTGCTTCGGCGCATTTCACTACGCGTTTTAATATAAGGGATTGATACCAACGGATGCCGATTTAGGCTCTCAATCAGATCGGCACCACTGCGAATGCTCTTGTTAAACATCTCGATCAATAAAATCCCGCCGCCACCCGCCGCCATGGCCAGCAAAAAACCAATCCCGATAAATTTCTTGCGGTCCGGCTTAATCGGTTGCTGAGGTATCACCGGCTGCTCAAGAATTTCAAAATGTTCAGCCTGCTTGTTTTCCTCAAGCTTCTCACCCAAAAGCGCCTGTTGTTGCTTATTTAGAAGTTCGCGAAATGATTTCTGTTTGTTTTCATAACGGCGGGTAAGTGAGGTCAGCCCCCGCTCAACCTCTGGTGTTCGTGCGATTGTTTGTTTGATATTTAAAATATCTTTCATCAACTTTTCGCGCTGGGCGTTGAGTTGAGCCGAACGTGAATTCAAACTGGATATCTTTATCGCCATAATCGGCGGCATTTTAGGATCGACCTTTTCCCCGGCCTTATCTTCGTTTGCCACCGTTTTTGCTGCTTCTTCTGCTTTTATTTTGACGTTTTCTTCCAGGGCGCTAACCTGTCTTTTTAACTGCTTAATCTCAGGATGGCTCTCGGCATAGAGCGCTGATTTGCGAAGCAGCTCTGATTTGAGTGTCTCGAGCTGTTTCAACGATGAATTGCCGGTGGAGGCTCCTGTTACATCAGTGCCGTTGACAAGGGCTGAGAACTGCAGTTCCAACAATTTTTTGCTTTCATCGATTGTCAGGAGTTCACGGTCAATGTCCTTTAGATTACCCTGCAGCCGCTGCAGCGTGGTCAGCCTGAATTCCAAACTTTCAGGCAGTGAGTTTTTGTTGTTCTGTTTGAATTCTGTTACCTGAGCTTCGATTGCCGCCAGTTGTTTTTCCAACCGGTCAGCCTCTCGCTTTAGAAACTTGGTTGTGTCCGAGGCGCGAGAGGTGCGGGCGCGAACATCTTCGTTTAAAATCAACGTCACAATCTCATTGGTGACTTTGACCGTCATCACTGGATTTCTGTGCTCAAATGACACCGTAAACGCGATTGTAGCGCCGCCGCGCCGATTACGATTCCTAAAAGCTAGGGGCACCCGGGCAATAGCAATCTGCTCGCGCATCTTTTCGACCATCTCAGATGATGAAAGCTCTTCTGCCTTGCCACCGAAAACGTTAAATTTATTGGCAATTTTCAGAAGGTTATCGCGGGTCATCACCCGTTGTTCAATGATCTGAATACGCTCATCAGCCAAACTTAAAACCGTGGAACGGACCAGATCCGTGGGGATTTTTTGAGATTCAATGAGAATTTTTGCCGATGAGCGATAAACCGGCGGCAAAAAAAGAGCCACCATCACACTGCTACCCAAAACAAGTATAAACGGCACCAATAAATACAGATAACGCCGCTTCAATACATTTAGGTAATATCCTAAATCCTGACTGCTATGCATCACTCACCCTTAAACCAGCACAATCAGCAGGCAAATTTCTTTGTCTCAATCATCAGGTATCTGACCTGTTAATTTCCAAATTTCGGCGTAAAAAAATCGCCTGGAATATATACATGTGTCATGTATACCCTACCCGCGACCTCTTCATTAATCATTAATGCAGTCATCTGAAATGTTAGTTGCAGCAACCCGAAAAACAAGGGAGCAAGCTGGCTCCCTTCACCCGTTTTTCGAGAGTATTCCGAAAGTATGGCTAAAATAAATTAGCTTGGCTGAAGCTTGTTGGACCCTGGACTTTTCCGCCGCCGGCGTGCGAGAAAACCGATCCCCAACAAGGCGCTGCCAAACAGGAGAGCGGCCGGAGGCAGGGGAACCGCAGAGATTTGAACGTTCAGGATATTCAATCCGGTTCCAGACAACGAGACAGCGGTAACGCGCAGAATATTTGAAACACCCTCGGTTAGTGTCTGCGTCAACGCCAGACTAGCATCCTGCGCGACACTGACCAGCGAACCGGCAATCTCCCACTGCAGAGTAAAAGAGGAAATATCATTTCCAAAAATAAACACACCAAGGGAACTAGTCACTTGTGGTGAGGCTGGCAATCCGACAATATTAAAATCTTTCTGGAAAGTGTCAGCACCGGAAAAAACCAAAACCCCGCCATTCGGGTTTATAACGCTCAGGTCGAGATTTTCAGAAGGAAGCACTGTAAGCGCCTGCGCTGGCTTCCCAGCGAACGTCATCATCAACATAATAGCAACTACAGCAAACAAACTCTTTTTAAAGATCATTACTCACAACGCCCCTGTTCGGCTTGGATTTGGCATATTGCCTCACTCCAAAACCAAAAACACATTCACTCAACTTCTGGCTTTCTTCTATCAAGACCGCCTGACAATTCACAATAAAACATCAATGTGACAAATCTATAACTCCATTCCAAAGTCTTCAGATTTTCCACACTGACTTTCTATATTGCGGTATAATACGCATCAAAAGACCCAGGTACAACCGTTTCTTCGCGTTTTTTGTGTAATTCTAGAGGTATTTGGCAATATTTAACGTTTGTTCTTTGACGAAGTTAACGGACGTACCTATTTCTAAACTATATGACGTTTAGAAAAACAAACAGAGCCCGTTAATTATTCGCACCTGCAGCGCCACAGTACTGGAGGAGATACCGTTGGTACGCTGAGCTTGGCCCTTAATCTGGTGCGTTAAGGTTTTCGTCAGAAAATCGCTACATTGTTTGATTATATGGGTATATTGGTAATAATTGCGGCGGTCTGCGTAAGCGAAGTGACCTTAAAGATAATATTTCGTGTTTGAGTAAATCTATGTATGAAGCATTTTATGGCCTGACGGAAAAACCTTTTTCGATCCTGCCCGATCCTGAATTCATTTATTGGGGCCGGGCACACAGTATGGCCTTTGCGATGTTGGAATACGGCGTCATGAATCACGCCGGCTTCACCGTTATTACCGGTGAAATCGGATGTGGCAAAACCACCCTCATTCGCCACCTGCTTAACAAACTCGAACCCGATATCACTGTTGGACTGGTTACCAATACGCGGCAGGAATCCGGCGAGCTTCTGCATTGGATATTGATGGCGTTAGACCAGCCAGTCGACCAGCTTTCTTATGCTGAGCTTTACCAGCAGTTTCAAACTTTCGTTATAAATGAATACGCCAAAGGCAGACGCACGGTGCTCATCATAGATGAAGCCCAGAATCTCGGCATAAAAACTCTCGAAGAACTCCGCATGCTGTCCAACCTGAATGCCGACAAAGCCCAACTTTTGCAACTTATTCTGGTCGGGCAACCAGAGTTGAAAGATTTGCTGCAGCGCCCGGAACTCACCCAGTTTGCACAACGGGTTTCTTCCGACTTTCATTTGCGCAGGCTGCTTTATGATGAAGCCATCAATTATATCAACCACCGGCTATTTGTCGCCGGCCGCCATACAGTGTTGTTCACTAAGGAAGCCTGTGAGTTGATTGTTGATGCCAGCCGTGGAATCCCCCGCATAATCAATATTCTTTGCGACACCGCGTTGATCTATGGATATTCGTGGGAAGCGCCGGAAATTACCGGTGAAATCGTCAGAGATGTCATAAAAGATAAATCTGAGTTTGGCGTCTTTACCGTCGATACAGCCAACAGCGATAGCGACAACAGGGTCGTCCAGATAACTGACAGCAGTGTTGTGAAATCACTTTAAACCGCAGATTGCATCTTTAGAGGATGTGGATCCCGGCTGGCTAAATCGCCCTAACGATACCCGCCGATGTTGACTGCAAATAAGCCAAGGTTTTGGAAAAACTGCACCTTACGGTGCTGCTCAATGGTTCAATTGGCGACTGAAACTTTCAACTCTTCAAGCACTTTGAGGATCTCCTCGCGCTGCAAGAACTCTTGGCCTTTAGCCAGTTCAAGAGCCTTTTTCAATTCTCTTGCCGCTTCTTCATTCTGTTTGTTTTTTAGATAGCTCATGCCTAAGTGATACCGTACCACAGCTATCTCCGGCAGCCCGTCGGCCGCTTCCTGCAATAGAGTAATTGCTGGTCTGTATTCCCCACGCTTGAAGTAGGTCCAGCCAAGCGTATCTTTAAAATGCGGAACCCTGGAATTTCGAAATTGCCGAGCGAGAAGAAAGGCACGATCAATGCTTTTTTCGTCATCACGGTTTTCTGCATACAGGCTCGCCAGATTATTTGAAACAACGGTCGATCCCGGCCGTTGGGCAATTAATGTTTCATATTCAGAAATTGCCGCATCAATTTTAGATGTGCGCTCCAATAGACCGGCAAGAGAGAGGCGAAGAATAAAACTCTCCGGCAATTTGGCAAGCCCTTGCTGAAGCACGTCATTCGCCTCGGCAATTCTATTCTGTCTAAGATAAAATTCAGACAATGCCCTGTACCCTGAGGCAAAGGTAGACTGACTTGAAACAGCCATCTTAAAGCTGCTCTCAGCTTCTTTTACCCGCTTCGTCGCCAACTGTACATTTGCTAAAAGGATGCGTGCTTCGGCTTTATCGGGATCTGTTTTCAACACTTGAAGCAAAAAGTCTTCAGCTTCTTTAATTTTGCCGCCGCGAACAAAAGCCCGGATTAATGACACCATCGGTTGCACTGCATTCGACGTTTGTTCATAGGCTTCCTGGAGGACTTTTATGCTGGCATCAAATTTTTGCTGACCGCCAAGAGCAGCTCCGAGAATCTGATCGGAGATATTTTTGTCTCCACCGGTTTTGCGAATAGTTTCCGAAATTTCCTCCGCCCCAAGCCAATCCTGCCGTTGCAACTTGACCTGAGCTAAACTGGTCAAGGCTGATAGATTGCCTGGTTTTCTCGACAAAATTTCATCCAAAACATCTTCGGCACGTTCCAAAAAACCGCGCCGAATTAAAAACTGCGAATATTGCAATCCAACATTAGGGCCATATTTTGCAGTTTTTGCGGCTACCGCCAGGCGTTCATCAGCAAGCTCAATCGAGCCGTTCAGTTCATGGGCACGTGACAAAAGCAGCAGTGCGGGGATTGATCGGGGCTGCTCATTCAACGCCGCACGCAGGACTGTTATTGCTTCATCCAGCTTTTTATCGTCAATTTGAACGGTCGCCCGCAGTAACAAAGCATCAACATTCGTAGCATCTTTCGCCAGAACATCGTTTATCAGCTTATCAGCTTCTTCCGTTTTTTTAAGTGTCAGCAACAATCTGCTGAGCCTGAGTTTGGCAGGAAATTCGTTTTTTGTAGAAGCTTCCTGCTCGACAATTTTTCGCAAAAGACTTAGCGCTTTGTCCGGCTGTGACCGTGATACATATAATTGGGACAGCGCTACGCGATAGCCAAAATTATCTCCGCCCTTGGCGATAAACTTTTCAAGCTCCGCTTCGGCGGCATCCGCCCCCTTGGTTGAGGCAACAAAGCGCACAACATTAATGCCTGCCTGGAAATTCTCCGGGTTTTTCGCAGCGATCTCCCGGATCTCTTTTTCGGCTTTATCGGTTTCACCTTTACGGACGTAATATTGTGCCAGAGCTTGTTGAAACGAAATAGTGTTGGGATAAAATTCAATTAGTTTCCTGAAGACCGATTCTACTTTTTCATCGTCTTTGAGTGTTTCAAGTGCCCGTAATTTAAAAAGCTGCAAGCCAATATCACGTTCATTGAGCGCTATACCGGTTTGAAGATATTCCAAGGCGCCCTCGGCATCACCAGACTTCATACGATCCGCTGCCAGGACAACGATGGCGCCAACACTTTTAGGTTCAATTTTAAGAGCTTTTTTGGCCGTTTCAATTGCCCGTTTTTCGTCATTCAGTTTAAATAAAACCGCTGCACGCAAAACCAGCACATCGGCATTTTCCGGCGCGAGCGCAAAAGCTGCATCACTATATTTGAGGGCATCAGGAATCCGTCCGCCAAAGAGATATATGTTTCCAAGCTTCAGATTTGCGGGAACGTGTTTTTGATCAAGTTCGGTAATATTTACCAGCGATCTAATAACTGCGGCCCAATCACGCTTTTGTTCGTCAACTTTGGCCAGCGCGAACCATGCCGGCACTAGTTTTCCGTTGAGCTGAAGGGCGTTTTTAAATTCAATCTTAGCTTTGGCGAAATTTCCTTTGTCGAAAAATTCTACCCCTTGCTCATAATGCGTCTGTGCCCTCTCTTCCGGGCTGGCGCAGGCCGCCAAAAGCAAAAAAGCAGAAAAAACAAGCGCAGAACGAAGCTTGACAAACCAAACCTGACGACTGGTGAACACTGTGGTTCCTCCGAACAAATAATAAGTAGGCCTCAGAACCTAAACTAAACCTCAGATCCCAGGTTCGCTCCCGGGATATATTTTTTGGTTTTTTCCATCAATTTGGACATAAATTCAGTAAGCCGCTTATCAGCAGCCTCTTCTGATTCCGTCTGGGAAACCGGTGTCACCAACCTTACCAGAGTTCCATCGGTTCTGTTCATCAAAATTGCATCTTTTAGTAAATACCACTTTGCCCAGTATTCATTTGCAATTTTCCGTCCGCGTTGATCGAACCAATAGTACACTATTTGTTTTACATCACCACGCTGAATAACGACGCGATTGTATGGCATTGGTCCGCCATTGCCATCACTCACCTGAAGGTACTGCTTTTCATTAAGATCGGTGATGAACCACCCGCCACCTGGAATGCAGGCTTGCGGGGAATGCGGAGACACCCCATTTCGCTGTGATTTGTAATAGGCAATGTACAGATTTATGCTTTGTTGCCCGGGGGAATTATAGTTCGCTAAAATATAATCATCCACACCCAGGAATAATTCGATCCGCGGCCGCAGGAAAGATGTACGGCCTTTCCATTCACCTATTTGTTTGGGAAAAGAAACAAATCTTTGCCGGTCGGGAACACTCTCTACCCGGTTTGAGATTGAAAATATCAAAACAAACGCGATGCCCAATGAGGCCACGGCACTAAAAAGCGGGCTCATTTTTTTTGCCGGGATCGGGGATCCACTGGCTTTTACCGCTTTAACTTCAGGAAAACGCAAAGATTCGAAAAAACTTCTGCCGGAAGTGAATTTGTTCAAAAGATAAATTTCGCCGGCCAAAACCAAACCACAAGCAGCAAAGATGGCCCAACCTTGAAAATAGTGCAGGAAACCTTCTGCCATTCCGATGCCCCAATAATTTACCAGAACACCAATCATGCCAATCCGGGCCGAGTTCATAAAAATAGTTATTGGGATGGTTGACAAAAATAGCAAAGACCGCTGCCACAAGGGGGCGTTGAAAAAATAGGCGGTGAGAAATCCCAACGAAAGCAACGGATAAAGATAACGCAATCCGCTGCAAGCTTCGGCAACCAGGAGCTGATACTCGCCAAGGTCAATTACATTACCCTCAAGATAGACCGGAATATTTAACAGCCTGATGAAAAATACACCAAGTTCAGAGGAAATAAGCTGAAGCCGCCAAGATAGAGCAGCATCAACGAAAAACGGCAGCGGGATTGCAAACAACAGGAAAAACAACGGCAACAAACAAATCCGCAGCAAACTAAGCCCGCCGAATGTCATCAAAATGCCAGCAAGGGACAGAACAAATCCAACTTGGGCGAGAATATAAATCGCACTCAGATTGCCAATCACCAGCATGCCGATTGACGCAAGAACAACTACCAGTCCAAACCAACTCGGGCGGCCGATACTTTGAACTATTGCGTCACGGCGCATCCATAAAAGCCAGACTGAAAGAAGGGGAATAAAGAATGCGTGGCCGTATTCTTCTTGTTTCGTCCAGCGGTCGACTAATTGCACGAGCCCCTCGCTGAACGCTACGCCACTAACAAGAACCGCAATGCCAAGAAGGATGGCAAGAATGACACCGCTACCTGATCGCCCTTTTGCTGTATCCATGGTGATTTGCATTTTTAACCCTACCCTGTACTCAACCCTACAAAATCCTTTACGGAAATTTTTTCTGCATCCTGTTATAGAAAAACGACCAGACTATGG
The DNA here is from genome assembly GCA_021775515.1 of Hyphomicrobiales bacterium. GTDB lineage: Bacteria > Pseudomonadota > Alphaproteobacteria > Rhizobiales > JAJFHR01 > JAJFHR01. The sequence goes on from JAJFHR010000219.1 coordinate 17,387, forward strand.
CTTTTTTGCTCAACCAATTTTATGGATTAACCGAACTGGCACTTTAAGTCCATGAGCAATCTTTTTTCCATAAGGAACGTATAATATCATTAATAATCGAGAAGGTCTGTTCTGGACTATCCTTCTGGAGGAATTGCGCTGCCAAAAATTCAATACCCCAAAATTCAGGCCGACACGATGCTTCCTCTACCGATGGCCTTCCAACAAAAACTCAAGCCCGTGCTTTCTAAACAATCTGTACGTTTTCAACGAGCCGCCTACTATATTTAACTTATTGTTTTGTCTCAATAATCGTTTCCTCAACATGACCAGTGTCCCGAAGGCGCAAGCATCCATAAATTCGAGCAGGCCGGTTTCCACAACAATATCAAGGCCACTATCGGCAGCATTCCGGAAACACTTTTGAATTTCGGCAATGTGTTTACCTGACACATGCCCCGATAAGGATATCACAACCTTATTACCTTCAGTTCGGCTGTTGATAGCAAAACCGGTTGTTTGAGAATTGGCAAGATAGGCCAGGCGCAAATTCAACAATACCAGCGGAAATACTCTGGTAATCAACAACCAAAGCAGGCTAAGTCCGTCTTTAAAATAACGGCGCCACAATCCAGGTTCCTCTTTAATACGCCACAGCCATTCAAAGCCGGTTTTGCTGACAAAATTGGGGGCTCTGGCAACTCCACCCGCCTCAAAATTTATAACCGCCCCCAAATGACTGCGTAGCGGGATGGTCAGTTTGTCTTTGTTGCGCTCTAGCCAGAGGTGGCCTTTGACCGCCCCAAGCGCAACAACCAGAAAATCGGCACCGCTGTCATTTATGGAAGCGATAATCTCGTCCTTGCTCAAATCCTCCAGTGAGGCAAACCCTGGTCCCAGGGCACCCGCACAAGTCAAATTGCCATTTTGCCGATTGATACTGCTGCAGGCCTGCTCTGCCACCCCGTCTGCACCTCCAAAAAAAAACACTGACAAGGGCGCATGTTTGCCGTCATTTGTTTTTTTAAGAGCTTCAAATAGGTCGGATCCGGCAACCCGTTCGGGCAGTGGAATTCCCACCAACTTGGCAATCCAGATCAGTGGCATGCCATCTGCCACACAAAGGTCGCTATCAAGCACAGCGTCCCTGAATTCTGCGTTTTGCCCGCCGTTGATCAAGAAATTCACGTTCGCGGTAGACAATAAATATGGTTCACCGCTTACAGCGGCCCGCCGAAGTCGATCGCCGGCATCACCGATTTTGACCGCATCAAAAACAAGGCCGAGAATACAATAAACGTCACGATCAATATCGTCGTGAAAATTAACTTTCGACTTTTCATCTCGTGTACGCACTATACTCATGCCTATTAATCAAATTCGGTCCTGCAACTCCTAAGCAGGCACACCAAGGGTGTATCGCAGCAATTATCTTACATCCAAAAAAAAATCATCTCCCCAGTCCGGCCAGTAGCGAAAACTCAAATTTCTTCGCTATCAAAAAGAGACCCGTCGGGCCAACCAGCCCAGCGACTGTTCCAGCCATTAAATGCAAGGGTAAATTATCCACTCCTAGAGCAATTAGAATTACCCGTGCACCAGATGTAAATATGACATGAGCGACAAATATAGAAAACGAAATCGTACCTATGAAGATAAGGCCACGCACTAAGAGGGTTTGGGAAAATTGAGCCAATACCCAAGGCACCAGCATAACCAGCCCGATGATACAAAAAAATGCAGCGATAAAATTAACCGCCAAGAAGGGTGCCTGCCACACCAGCATAAACGCCAGTTGGGCAGCAATAAAAACAACGCCTCCGAAGATTGCCATCCAGCCATTTTCAGGACGATCTAACGCAAATTTGGCTAAAAACACCCCCGCGACAAAAAACGGCAGGTTGGTCAATGCACCCACAAATACAGGTGCCAGTGCTGATGGAATTTGTGAAATCGTCCCAGACAAAACTACGCCGAGCGCGGCCAGACCAAACGCGAAAAACAAGGGTCTCATTAATCGGGGGGAAAAAATAGTAATGCAAAGACCGATTTGAATAAGAAACAGCGCCCAAAGAAACCAAAATTGCTCCTTGGGGGGAAACGGTGCATAAGCCAAATCTGTTGAGGTAACAGGACTGTTGACAAGGTCTCCGGCTAAATATTTTACGGAAAAATGCACATAGCTCCAGAGAACCAGCGGATAGATCAGCAAAATGAGCCGCGACTTAACAATTTCACGAAAACCATTTTTTATAAGGATTTTTTCGAAAAATAGCCCGGAGAGGAAAAAAAACAAAGGCATATGAAACAAATAGATCGCGCGATCAACCAACTCGAATACTATACTCGAGTCAATGTGTCCGGAAAGACGCAGACCTCTCCAGACATGGCCAAATACAACCAGGAATATCCCGATTCCACGAAGAAAATCTACATTATTGCAGCGGCTCACAATATAAACCCACTCTTGATCGGGAGAATTTCTGGTTCAAGTTCGCAAACGCGTAAATAAAAGAGTCCGACAAATGATCTGATCAGGACGGATAGTCGGTCACACCCTCTATCGATTTGAAATAGGCAATAGTGGCTTCAAGCCCGTCACTTAGTGCAACCGAAGGCGACCAGTCGAGTTTTGCTTTCGCCAGGGAAATATCAGGTCGCCGCCGTTTCGGATCATCCTGAGGCAAAGCTTCCATGATCATCTCTTGCGACGTTTCGATTTTAGCGCACACCAGTTCGGCAAGTTCACGTATCGTGAATTCAACCGGGTTGCCCAGATTAACCGGGCCAACAAAATCTGGCGGACTTTCCATTAGCCGGATCAACCCATCCACCAAGTCATCAACATAACAAAACGACCTTGTCTGACTGCCGTCACCATAAAGCGTGATCGGCTCGCCCTTGAGAGCCTGAATGATAAAATTCGAGACAACCCGCCCATCAGAAGGATGCATTCGAGATCCGTAAGTGTTGAAAATCCGGGCTACCTTGATCTCAAGTCCATGTTGACGATGGTAGTCAAAAAACAAAGTCTCCGCGCAACGTTTGCCTTCATCGTAACATGAGCGTGGTCCGATCGGGTTTACACTGCCCCAATAATCTTCTTTCTGCGGATGAACCTCTGGATCACCATAAACTTCGCTGGTCGAAGCCTGAAGGATTTTACAACTTATCCGCTTGGCCATACCCAGCATGTTAATTGCCCCGTGAACGGACGTTTTAGTGGTCTGAACCGGATCATGTTGATAATGGATGGGCGAGGCCGGACACGCCAGGTTATAAATCTCATCCACCTCTACATAGAGCGGAAACGTAACGTCATGGCGGATAAACTCAAAACGCGGGTGGTTATGCAGGTGTTCGATATTTCGCTTGGTGCCGGTGAAGAGATTGTCGATGCACAATACTTCGTGGCCCTGCTCCAACAGCCTGTCGATAAGGTGCGAGCCAAGAAAACCGGCTCCTCCGGTAACTGATATCCTCTTGCGACTATCATAAAGACGTGGCACGTGATGACCTCCTAAGTCAGGCATTTTTGTGGAACCTTGCAGCGTTTAGTCTGCAAAGTTAGTTCATTCTGTCAAGAACGATGGAGAGTTCGAAATCGTTTTTTAAAATCTAGGGTTAATTGGATTTTTTTGCACTCGAAGTTAAGGCGGCTTCCTTGGGGAATTTTTCCCCACCACGCCGGTTGCCACTTTTTCTCCCATGGCCCCAATAGCCAAGTTGTTGTGAAACACCGGCAACCATTCCCGTCATAACTGCAAAGAAATATTGAACAGTGGAAGTAACAAATATCCACTCATAAAACGAATGTAAATAGACCATCAGGAGGCCAACGCCGAGACCCAACAGCAAATCGCCTTTTGGATCATATCGGTTTCGCCATCCACATTTAAATGCCGTTAGCAGAGGAAGAAGCAATACAAAAGCCAAGGCGACAATTCCCAGAAATCCTATTTCAGCGGTTGTCAATAAAAAGAAGTTATGGACATGCCCGCTTCTGCTGCCGCCAAAAGCGGTAACTCCACCACGCTCCATATAACCTTGGGCATTTGCAACAACGACAAAATTGTTGGCACCTATGCCCAACGGATAATCATTGATTATTAATTTTGCCGTTTTCTCATAGGCGGTACGCTCATCATATTCTCCAGAGAAGGGCTCATTGGCAAAACGCTTTTCAAATGCCGCTATAACAATCGGCGCAAACATCCCCGCCACGATAAGACCTGCTACGGCCACCATCGCTTTACGGGGCGTATACTGCCGGATAATCGAAAGAAAAAAGACCAAACCGATGCCGGCTCCGGCCAGCCCTAGCGTTGCCCGCGATGTTGTGAGTGCGGCTACAATAATTCCGGCAAGAGGACCCGATCTGATAGTCCAGTGTTTTTCGCCCGACAACAATAAGGCAATGAGCGGTATTGTGACAAAATTCGCCACCAGTCCCAGTAAATTTTGATGTGCAAGCGTGCCTTTCGTTTGAACAATTCCCAATCCAAATCTCTGCCAGATCACGAATAACGCCTGAAGGCATAATCCGATGGCCATTCCCTTGATCAAAGCCTTGACCACCTCGTAATCAACGCTCGCGCGCGCTACAACCGCGTAGAGCAAAAACACCCGGGCGATTTGCCATAAATAAAATGCGCTTGCAAAAGGAACGCCTGCCTGAAACACCGAAAACAACACTGCCAGGAAATAAAATACCATGGCGGTACGGAAGGGTAATGGATGGCGCGATTTGGGGGAATTCCAATAAATGGCAAGAGCAAGAACATCAAGGAGGGTTATTTCCATTCCCTTGGTGTGGCCGGGCCAAAACGGCCAGGAAATTACGGCGATATCCAAAAACGGCAGGGCAGCAAGCACAAAGAGCAGAAACCCCATCGCCATCCATACCCGCAAAATCTGATGTGGGTTTTTTCGCAGCCACATCGCAAACGGAAAAACGCTCAGTATTAAAACCAGAAATACCGCATACTTCATATGAAAAGGTATACCTTGTTTTGGGCTACACCCGGGCCCCACAGGGGGAATGATCGTAAAATCTAAAGCTGTTAGTCAAAATTTTAGTGCCTCTTTGCTGTGCACGGAATTTTCGGAGCAGCACTCAATATTCTCTAAATCTCTTATCCGATCGCAACGGGGATTCTTCGGGACAGAACAAAATGTCTATTTGAAACAAGGCATTGTCTAACGGTCGCCGGTGTATTTCGAGAATATCATAGGCAACAAAGCCGCGCTGAACCATATAGGCGACAACCTCATGCAAAACCGGACTGCCTTCATTGACATCAATAAGGGAGACTTCGAGAACGACGGCTTTTACATCTTTGAGTATCCGCTTGGCCCCGTCGAGTATCTGTAGTTCATAGCCCTGTGCGTCGATTTTCAGCAGATCAATAGAATCTTGACCTTCGAGTGCTGTATCAAGTGTCTTTAAT
>JAJFHR010000220.1 GCA_021775515.1 Hyphomicrobiales bacterium
GCTTCAGCCCCGCTCATGCGCTTACCATTATAAAACGCTTCACCTTCTCCGATAACAACCAGCGACATATGTGCCAAAGGCGCAAGATCACCAGATGCGCCCACCGAACCCTGCGAAGGGATTACCGGCAGTATATTATTGTTAAAAAGAGCGATGAGATGGCGCACTAACTCAGGCCTGACACCAGAATGTCCTTGTGACAGGCTCTTGATTTTCAGCACCAGTATTAGTCGAACTATTGCAGCTGCCAGCGCTTTTCCTGTACCCGCAGCATGCGAGCGAACAAGATTTTTCTGCAAAGTTTCAAGATCACTGCTGTCTATTCTGGTTTGTGCCAGCTTTCCAAACCCGGTGTTTACGCCATAAACCACCGCATCGGTCTTAAGCAGGTCGGATATCGTGCTGAGCCCGCGTGTAATCGATTTTTCTGCATTTTGCGACAAAATGAGTTCGACCTCGTCATGGACAACGGCGCGAAGGTCATCCAACTGCAGATTGTTTTGGCCTATGGTTATTTCAGTTTTTGGCATTCCTGTACCTTTTAAAGGCTCAACAAACAGTTTTTCGTACTTTCAGAATTTCGGCTTTGGAGCTTGCGCCCGGTTTCAAAAACCAGGACGAGATCAAAATAAGACTTGCCGTCGGAGGCGTGAAATTAGTATATACAACCATGTACAGCTAATCAACAAGGTGACAGGTGTCCTCCAGTTTTCCCCTTCGTTATCGCTTGGCCAATGCGCGCCTGGCGGTTACGCCATCCGATCACGGCGGCATGGGTTTTATTGATAACGGATTTCTCGAGGTCGACAATGGATTTATTTCGGCCGTTGGTGACAGCTCTCAGGGCAGTGCAAACAAGGCCGATGAGGGCGTAAAGGTCTTCGATTGCCAAGGCCGGCTTATTACACCGGGGCTGATTGATTGCCACACCCACCTGATCTACGGCGGCGCCAGAGAAGGTGAATTTGAGCAGCGCCTGCAAGGTGTGTCCTATGAAACCATTGCCCGGCAGGGTGGCGGTATTAATGCCACTGTTTCCGCAACGCGCCAAACTGACGAAGACGCATTGGCCCAGGCGGCAGCCGGCCGGATCGATCATCTGTTGGCTGAAGGGGTGACAACCGTTGAAATCAAATCAGGTTACGGTCTCGACACACAAACTGAAGTGAAGATGTTAAGGGCGGCACGAAAAATTGCGGATATGCGGCCTGTCGACGTCCAGACAACCTTTCTGGGCGCACATGCTGTGCCGCCGGAATATGCCGGGCGCAGCGATGAATATATCGAGTATGTGTGCACCGATATGCTGCCCAAGGTTGCAGAGCAGAAACTGGCCGATGCGGTTGACGGGTTTTGTGAAGGCATCGCATTTTCATGCGATCAGATCGCGCGTGTTTTCCATTCAGCGACTGCCTGCAATCTGCCGGTTAAACTGCATGCCGAACAATTGAGCAATCTCGGCGGAGCAGCACTTGTTGCGCGATTTGGCGGGATGTCGGCGGATCACATAGAATACCTTGATCAGGCTGGTGTTGAAGCGATGGCAAAAGCCGGTACCCTCGCTGTGTTGTTACCCGGCGCTTTTTATTATCTAGGCGAAGTGCAAAAGCCGCCGGTTCAGGCTCTGCGCGATGCCGGCGTGCCGATAGCAGTTGCAACGGATCATAATCCTGGCAGCTCACCGGTTTTGTCTTTATTGGCAACCATGAATATGGCCTGTGTATTATTCGGGTTGACGCCGGAAGAGGCGCTTTTAGCGGTCACCAGAAATGCAGCAAAAGCACTGAGGCTCAACGACCGAGGTATTCTTGCTGCCGGTAAAAAAGCAGACATCGTCATCTGGCGGTCGGCAGCGGTGGTAGATCTTGTTTACGCCTTGGGACGAAACCTGTGTCACAGCGTCATCAGGAATGGAGAGCACGTAGGAGGGGCTGAACTATGATCAATCATGCCAAAGAAAAAAAAGGTCGAACCTCGATAAATCCCAAAACCAGCATATCGGAAATATTGCGTGGCCCAGACCCCTTGTACCGGCGTATCAAGGAACAAATTATCACCAGGGTCCGCTCGGGCGAATGGCCAGTGGGCCATCGAATTCCCTCCGAGAACAAGTTGGTTGAGGAGTTGGGCGTAAGCCGCATGACGGTCAATCGCGCCTTGCGCGAGCTTTCCCAGGAAGGCTACCTTGCCCGTGTCCAAGGCGTTGGCACGTTCGTTAAGGAACTGCCGCAACAATCAAGCCTTCTCGAGTTGCGCAATATCGCCGAGGAAATTAAGGCACAAGGCCATGTGCATAAAGCCCGGATTGAACATCGTGCCGAAGTGGTGGCTGATCATGCGCTGGCCGAGCGTATGGAAATAGCCCTGGGTGATCCTGTTTTTCATATTGTGCTGGTTCACCACTCTGATGATCTGCCGGTGCAACTTGAGGACAGATACGTAAATCCTGCAGTCGCGCCTGATTTTATGGCGCAGAGTTTCCTTGAACAGACACCGACACAATATTTGCTCGACACTTCACCGGTTGATGAACTCGAGCACAGGGTTTGTGCTATTATGGCAAGCCCGAGACAATTGGAATTACTCGATATTGCCGCCCATGAGCCTTGCCTGGCCCTGCACCGCCGCAGTTGGTCAGTCGGCCGCGTGGTAACGTCCGCGGTTCTCATCTACCCGGCCAGCCGCTATGAATTGCACAGCCGGTATGCCACCACACCCACCGGGCGGTTGGGGCCGCCGACCTAGATTTTCGCTTGAAACTTTTTAAATCTGGTCGCCGAAATAAAATTGCGTTGAACCATTGAGATTATTGAACCACTGAGATTAAAGATGTCATCAAGAATAGATAACACCCGGATCATCAAGGCCGCCACGGGAACAGATCTGACGGCAAAAAGCTGGCTTACCGAAGCGCCCTTGCGCATGATGATGAATAACCTTGACCCCGATGTCGCCGAACGGCCCGAAGAGTTGGTGGTCTATGGCGGTATCGGCCGAGCGGCTCGGGATTGGCAGAGTTTTGAGCGCATTCAAGAAGCCTTGATCAATCTTGAAAGCAACCAGACCCTGCTGGTGCAATCGGGCAAGCCGGTCGGTGTATTTGAGACCCATGAAAACGCGCCGCGGGTTCTGATCGCCAATTCCAATATCGTGCCGAAATGGGCAACCTGGGAACATTTCAATGAGCTCGACCGCAAGGGGTTGATGATGTACGGCCAGATGACAGCCGGGTCTTGGATTTATATTGGATCACAAGGCATTGTTCAGGGAACTTATGAAACGTTTGGTGAAGTAGGGCGGCGGCATTTTGGCGGTTTGCTGGCGGGCAAGTGGATACTCACCGCCGGTTTAGGCGGCATGGGCGGCGCACAACCGCTTGCCGCCACCATGGCGGGCGCATCGATGCTGGCGATAGAATGCCAACCCAGCCGTATCGATATGCGGCTTAGAACCGGATATCTGGACGTGGCCGCCGACAGTCTGGAAGAGGCATTGCAGTTGATCGCCGAGGCAACCGCTAAGGGTAGGGCGCTCTCGGTCGGATTATGTGGCAATGCTGCTGAGGTTTTGCCGGAACTGGTGCACAGGGGCGTGAAACCCGATGTGGTCACCGACCAGACGTCGGCTCATGATCCGATCAATGGTTATTTGCCCGCCGGATGGACCCTTGCTGAATGGGAAGACTGCCGTAAAAATGATCCTGCTACCGTAGAGGCTGCGGCCAAGAAGTCGATGTTTGTTCATGTAAAAGCGATGCTGGATTTTCAGGCTAACGGGTCTGTGGTGTTGGATTATGGCAATAACATCCGGCAGGTTGCAAAAGATGAAGGTTTGGAAAACGCGTTTGATTTTCCCGGCTTTGTTCCCGAATATATCCGGCCGTTGTTCTGCCGCGGCATCGGTCCCTTCCGCTGGGCGGCATTAAGCGGAAATCCTGAAGATATCTATAAAACCGACCGCAAGGTCAAAGAGCTGATCCCCGATGATCCTCATCTGCATAATTGGCTCGAAATGGCCCGGGAACGTATCCAATTTCAGGGCCTGCCGGCGCGCATATGTTGGGTTGGTCTCGGCCTTCGCGACAAACTTGGGTTGGCATTCAATAAAATGGTGCGCGATGGAGAATTGGAAGCGCCGATCGTAATTGGCCGTGATCATCTTGATTCGGGATCTGTCGCCAGTCCTAACCGCGAAACCGAAGCCATGAAAGACGGCTCCGATACGGTATCCGACTGGCCATTATTAAACGCATTGCTCAATTGCGCCAGCGGGGCGACCTGGGTATCTCTCCACCATGGCGGCGGCGTCGGTATGGGATATTCCCAACATTCCGGCATGGTGATCGTATGCGATGGGACTAAAGAAGCAGACAAACGTCTAGCGCGCGTGCTGTGGAATGACCCCGCAACCGGCGTGATGCGCCACGTGGATGCCGGATATGACCTTGCCAAGGAATGTGCCCGGCAAAACGGGTTGAATCTGCCCTCTGCCGATCTCTAATGTTTGAATAATTTTGCCAGGCAAGGTATCTGTCGGGCTCCAATGGGCATCCAAAGCGCTTGTTTAGCCCATCCGCACCAACCGGTTTTAAAATTGAGGATGTGTGAATTGATGGCTGACTACCTTGAAAGTTTCCGGGGCACGGTGAAGGCCTGGGAGTGTGACCATGTAGAACATTTTACGGTCGCCTATTATTTCAAGAGCGTTGCCGCAGCTCAATTGCGGCTGTTACATAGGCTAGGTATTGATCCTCTCGATGAGAATTTCCCGGTAACCACCAATTTATACACTAGATTTTTACGGGAGATGCGCAAGGGCGATACCTATTTCATCAACAGCGGCATTATTGACTGCAGCGAAAATTTCATGACCACCGGCCATCGTGTCACCAGCGCTGAAACCGGCGAAGAGACCACGTTGATTGAAATCACCCTGGATCAAGGACCCAAGGAGCCGGTGCAAAAGG
>JAJFHR010000023.1 GCA_021775515.1 Hyphomicrobiales bacterium
GCAGGGCATAACCGCAGGTATGATGACCGTTTGATCCATCCACTGTTTGGCGTTTGAACCGGCTGCTACCACCTGTCCGCTTATTTCATGGCCAAGCACTAACGGCAGAGGATGGTTGGTTCGTACGCCATCGTAATAATAACCCAGATCGGTATGGCACACGCCACATCCGGAGATTTGGACGGTCACCTCACCATTTTCCGGTGCTGTTGGTTCGAATTGCTCCAGTTTCAGCGGCTTGTTTTGTGCGGTCATTACCCACCGGTGCGCCATGCTGGTTGTTCCTTCCTTGCTCGGCCCGCTGTTTTCAGCGGTTATGCGATTGGCTGTACGAGATTGGTTGACAGCGTTCGATTTCTTTATTATCGTAAATTAGTACTCTAATACGTATTTAAGGTCAATAACAAATTGACACGGTGAATAAGCCCACCTTTCGAAACAAAGGTCAGCGCAACATGCCATTATCAAAAAAACCGTTTGAATCTATTTCACTCGCTATAATCGGCAGCGGCGGGGCCGGGGCGTTAACAGCCGGGGCAATATTACTGGAAGCGGCTGGAAAATCCGGTTGGTACGGTATGATGAGCCGTTCCGTCGGTCCGCAAATTCGTGGTGGCGAAGCAGCAGCGCTGGTGCGCCTGGCTAATCAGCCTGTCAACTGTATGTCCGCCGACTATGACTTGCTTATTGCGATTGACTGGAAAAAAGCCGAACGGTTTGCCGCTGAAATGCCGCTGGCAAAAGGCGGATTGGTTATCTCTGATCCAAAGGGCGGCAAGATACCTGTTATTATCGAGGAAATGGCGGCAACGATCAAAGACGTTGCCATGAAAGAACTGGCCAAGGAAATCCCCGGCGGCCGTCAAAACATGATTGCTGTAGGTATCGCTGCTGGAGCTATTGGTCTGGAGATCGAAGATCTCATGGCGGTTGTCAACGCCAAACTGGCTGATAAAGGTGAGCAGGCGGTTGCGGCCGGACGCGCCTGCATCGAGGTCGGCATGGCGCAGGCAAAAAACTATGGGGATATTTTTAAGTTCGGGAAAAACAATCCGCCAAGTGACAAACGTTGGCTGATTACCGGCAATGAAGCCGTTGGCCTTGGTGCCGTGCGCGGCGGCATACGATTTGCTGCAGCCTATCCCATCACACCGGCAACGGAAATTCTTGAGTGGCTATCGCCGGCACTGACCAAAGTTGGCGGTGCGCTGGTTCAGGCGGAAGATGAGCTGTCTTCGATCAATATGATCATCGGCGCTTCCTTTGGCGGACGGCCTTCGATGACGGCGACTTCAGGCCCGGGCCTTGCCCTGATGGTTGAAGCTATTGGTCTGGCAGCTGCATCGGAAGTGCCGATTGTCATTGTTGATGTCATGCGCGCCGGGCCCTCAACCGGCATTCCGACAAAGTCGGAACAATCGGACCTTAATATTGCTGTTTATGGTTGTCATGGCGATGCTCCCCGTCTCATAATTGCACCGCTCAGCGTTGCCGATTGCCTGTTTAGCGCTCAATGGGCAGTCCACCTTGCAGAAGCCATGCAAACACCGGCAATTGTTTTATCAGATCAATCTCTCGGTCAAGCCACAGCACTGATCGACCGGCCGGCCGATATCGCATTCATGGCCAAACGAAAGGTCTACGCCGGGCAACAAGACGAGGTCTACAACCGATATACTTTGACAGCCAATGGCATCTCGCCAATGGCGATACCGGGTACGCCGGGTGGTCAGTATACCGCCGACGGCTTAACGCACACCGAACGGGGTTCGCCATCTAGCGAGATTTCTGATCATCAAAACCAGCTCGACAAACGCCGCGATAAAATTTCCAATTTCGACTATGGCGATCACTGGGCCGAGGTTGAGGGTGAAGGTGAGTTTGCTATTCTCTGCTGGGGCTCGATATGTGGCCCGGCCCGCGAGGCCATGAACAGGCTGGCGGATGAGGGGATTGCGGTGAAACTGGTTGCGATGCGCCTTGTCGCACCGTTTCTCAAGCAGGCCTTTTTGACCGCTCTTGAAGGTGCCCGCCGCACGCTCATCGTAGAACAGAGCCATTCCGGTCAGTTTAAGCAGTATCTGCGGGCGCAAGGCGATTTACCTGGAAAAATCCGGCATTTTCACCGGCCCGGACCCCACCTCATCAGCCCGGATGAAATCTGCGCTCAAATCCGCGATTGGAGAAACTCATGAATGCTCCTCAAACCACCCCATTCAGAGCGTCTGACTTTAAATCGGGCGTCACACCGATTTGGTGTCCGGGCTGCGGCGATTTTCATGTGCTGGTATCGCTCACCAGAGCTTTGGCGGCCCTGGGCAGAGCGCCGGAAGACATCGCGGTAATTTCCGGCATTGGCTGTTCTTCACGCATACCGGCCTATACAAACTGTTATGGTTTTCACGGCGTGCACGGCCGCTCGCTGGCGCTTGCCACTGGTCTGAAAGTAGCCCGTCCCGACCTAACAGTAATGGTGATGAGCGGTGACGGTGACGGGTTTTCTATCGGCGGCAACCATTTCCTGCATGCCTGCCGCCGCAATGTTGATATGACTTATGTGGTTATGGATAACCGTGTTTACGGCATGACCAAGGGCCAGCCATCACCAACGACCGAACCGGATTGGGATAGTGCCTTGTCTCCCGGCGGCACCGGGCTTAGTCCTTTTCATCCGCTAGTGATTGCACTCGCCTCGGGAGCAAATTTTGTCGCCCGGACTTTTTCCGGAGATATGAAAGCAAGCACCAACATCATTGTTGAGGCCATTAATCACCCAGGATTTTCCTTCGTTGAGATACTTAGCCCGTGCGTTACCTTCCGGCCTGATGAGCGGGAATGGAAAAATACAGTCCACCCAGCCGCGGTCGATGAGACGGATGATCGTGCTCAGGCAGCCCGGCGTATCATGACCGACGATGGCATGAATGTCGGTATACTTTATCGCGGCAAGCGCCAACCGTTTAACACTCAGGTTTCCAATTCTCCCGGTGATCCCACCTGCCTGGAACAGGAGTTTGCCATATGACTGAAGAAATAATCGAAACCGCTGGAGAACTGCTCGCCCATGCCTATCAGATGGAATTGGAAGCCCAAGAGCGGTATGGGTATCTGGCCGACCAGATGGATATGCACAACAATACCGATCTTGCCAGATTGTTTCGTGAACTGGCGCGGGTGGAAGGTCTTCATGCCAAGGAAATTCTACAGCAGATGGAGACTATGGGTGTGTCCGCGAGCAAGTCATCAAATGTCAATTGGCCTGGTCAGGAAAGCCCCGAAGCCGTCGACATGGGCGCAATGCATTATTTGATGACGCCACGTCAGGCCCTGTTGTTGGCGCTTGAAGCAGAAGAGCGGGCCCACGAATTTTTTGCAACCCTTCTTGCCGCTGCAACCGACCCCGAGGTCAAACGTTTTGCCGCCGAGTTTGCCGAAGAAGAAGAAGAACACGTAGAACTCGTGCACAAAGAACTGAAAAAATATCCGCAAGAAGAAGA
>JAJFHR010000221.1 GCA_021775515.1 Hyphomicrobiales bacterium
GTTCAATTGACATTCGAAACAAGGGGAAATCACTATCTAATTGGCAGATTTTTGCCATTCCCGACACACCACCAAATATTTCGATTACAGATAAAATTAAAACCACCGGAGATCAGACTCTGATCATCCCCTACAGTCTTAAAGATGATTACGGCGTCATCGCTGCCTCAGCGCAATTTATTCGCAAAAATTCCGACGGCAGCCAACTTCCCTCGTTTGCGACAAAAGCTCCTGATTTTACCATCAACCTGCCAGGCCGTCGGATTAAAAAGCTCAGCCAGTCAACCTTTCGCGATCTAACCGCACATCCCTGGGCCGGTCTGACGGTAACCCTGACACTCAAGGCACTCGATGACGCTGGTCAAGAGACCATGAGTGCCCCGGTGACATTCACCTTGCCGGAAAGACCGTTCACCAAACCATTGGCGCAAGCAATTGCTGAACAGCGGCAAAAGTTGGCTCACGACATCGATAACCGGCAATCTGTCGCAACAGCAATTGAAGCATTAACCCTGGTGCCCGATGAAATCATTAAAGACACGGTGGTTTATCTGGGTTTGCGAACTGCCTATTTTCGTTTGAGAAGAGATGACAACCTGGAATTTCTTCAACCAACCTATGATCTTCTGTGGGACCTGGCGCTGAGAGTTGAAGACGGCGATCTGTCCTTGGCCGAGCGCGATCTCCGTGCCGCCCAGGAAGCCCTGCGCAAGGCGCTAGCAAATAATGCGCCACCGGAAGAAATCGACCGGTTGATGCAGGACATGAAAAAAGCGCTGGGACGGTTTTTGCAGGCAATGAACGGGAAGAACCGCCGGCTTGGAGAAAAAGGCCAGCTGCCAAAAGGAGAAAACAACCAGCAGATAAGGGCACAAGACCTTGCAAAGATCATGGAAACGATTGAAAATCTCGCTAAGAGCGGCGCGCGGGAAGCTGCCCAGAAAATGTTGTCGGACTTACAAAACATGCTTGAATCACTTCAGGCAGGCAGGCCCTCCGGCGATCCCAACAGTGATCAATCCGCCCTGTCCGACCTGATCCAGGAATTAGGCGATATCATCAACCAGCAACAACGGTTAATGGACGACACGTTTCGCGCCGAACCCGGTGGCAATCAGCCGAACAATAATTCCAAGTTGAACCCGGACAGCCAGACACTTGCGGACAAACAGCAGGCATTGCGCCAATTGTTGGATCAGATGATGAAAGAGTTTGGACAAAATGGCATGGAAGCGCCCTCCGCACTCGGCCGCGCCGGCAAATCCATGCGCAAGGCTGAAGGCTCCTTACGCGATGGCGAACCTGGTCGCGCGGTTGGAAAACAGGGTGCCGCCATTGAGCAGTTGCGCCGGGGCGCACAATCTTTGGCCCAACAGATGGTCGATGGAATGGCTCAGCGCCAGGGATTAAACCAGCAAGGGCAAAATAATGGTAACGGCAGAACTGATCCGCTCGGCCGACCCCTGCCGAGTTCTGGACCCGACTTTGGATTGACCACCAAAGTACCGGCCCAAATAGACATTCAGCGGGCACGTGAAATTCAACGCGAATTGCAGCGCCGCATTGGGGACCCCGACAGGCCAAAACTCGAGCTCGACTATCTCGAACGGCTTTTGCGCCGCTTTTAGTCGCTCGTCCCGTGGTTAAATTGCCAAATCCTGCCGGCTCTTCACGGCATTGTTTGTCGCTGTTGTGATATCTTCCAGGGTAAAGGGCTTATAGAGAAGATCTGTAATAATAGCTTCCAGCCCATAGGCACGTTCGCGTTGATCCGCATAGCCCGTCATCAACAATATCGGCATTTCCGGCACTTCCTGGGCCACCATGAGGGCTAGGGCAATGCCATCCATAACCGGCATCTTAATATCTGAAACCAAAAGATCGAATTTGTGGATACCCGAGGTGATTAAATAACAGGCCTCGCCGCCGTCGTGAGCAACAGTGACGGTATGTCCACTCAATTCCAACGCACGGCGTACAAAATCGCGAACCGCTGCGTCATCTTCCGCCACTAAAATCTGAGCCATATCGTTTGCTCTTCATTGTTGCCGCACCAGAACTCATCATACCCGTATACCACGCACCCAGCAGGCAGCCTCAGCGATAAACACCATAACCTGACGTTGCTTTGGCAAATCTTACCACCAATCCCTGTGCACCGGCAGGAGGCGAGGCAAGCCGGGTAACAAACTTCACTCGTCCGTTGGGACCCAGGGGTTTGTTATCCACCCGTACCGACCAATGGTAAAGTTCGCGATTGGTGGCATCCACCAGCCCCAAGCGTACACGCGGTAAAGTCTTTTGTTCATTGGTGAGATTCACAACCTCACCCTTTATGGCTAAAATCGGCAGGCCGTTTTCAAAATCGTTTTTATAGACAACATTGGCAAATGACATTCCCCTGACATTAACCGGCATGTCCAGCCACTCATAGAGTTGCGCTGAGGCCGGGAATGTTTTGACTATATTGATGCGATAATAAACAGATATACCCGCAAACAACAAAATCGCCGCCGCCAGCGTACCCCAACCCTTCATGATGGAAACAATACGTTTATTACGAACTGTACGGCCGGCATTTTTCTGTTTAGCTGCTGCTACCAGCCGATGCGCTTCGGTCTTAATATCACCATCTGGTTGATTGTCATCGCCCTCAGAAAATTCAATATCGCCCTCTTCGACCTCTTCAAATTTCTCCTGAGGATCTTCCACCGCATGGCTTTCTTCAAAGGCCTCTATGTCTTCCGGCCGAATATACCCCTGAAACCACACAGTACCACAACTTGAGCACTTGACCTTTCGGCCATCGGGTTCAAAATAGGAGGGTTCAACCTCATAACTTGTTTCGCAACGTGAACAGCTAATTATCATCTGGTGCCATGATTTACGCGTGCTATGATTTTAAAATTATGTGAAAGAATCACAGCGCGAATTTACTAACCCATACTTAAGATAAGCCCACCGCTGGTTAAGGCGCGGTTAAACATAACCAAGAACAACCGGCAGTCCGGTAAAAGGTAATTATTTAAGTGATACGATTTGAAAACGTGGGACTTCGATATGGCATGGGACCTGAAGTTCTGCGGAATGTGAGTTTCCACTTAGCGCCCGGGTCATTTCATTTTTTGACCGGCCCCTCAGGAGCTGGAAAAACCTCGCTTCTGCAACTGCTGTTTTTGGCGCAACGGCCTACGCGCGGATTAATATCAATATTCGGTCAGGATGTGGCCACACTTCCACGGCATGAATTGCCCGCAATTCGCCGGCGAATTGGCGTGGTATTTCAGGATTTCCGCTTATTAAACCATATGACCACCTATGAAAACGTAGCTTTACCCTTGCGTATTCGCGATGCCAAGAAGGCCGATTATGAAAGCAACGTAATTGAGCTTTTGCGCTGGGTTGGTCTGGGAGAACGGCTAAATGCAATTCCGGAAGTTTTGTCCGGTGGTGAAAAACAAAGAGCTGCAATTGCCCGCGCGGTTGTTGGACGGCCCGCCCTGCTGTTGGCAGATGAACCAACCGGCAATGTCGATCCCGATCTGGCCCAGCGCCTGTTACGGCTTTTTGTCGAATTAAACAAATTGGGAACCACCATACTCATAGCCACTCATGATTTTACACTGATGGAGAAGTTCGGCGCCCCTCGCCTGGTTCTTGAAGACGGTGAGTTGGAAATTTTGTCATGAAAAAAAAATTTCCCAATACCACTGTGGAAGAAACCGCAGCCACTGCAACCCATTATGATACATTTAAGCAGAGCATTGGTCTTGGTAACCTGCTTGCCGCCCTAACGCAGAAGAATGGCAGCATCCTGCCCTCCCAGACAAAAAGCGGCCGCTCTTTGACAATTGTCGTCAGTACGATGTGTTATCTTGCCGTACTCGCCATAATTGCAAATATCCTGATTTACAAATCAGTTGAAACCTGGACGTCCGACGTAGCCAAGCAGGTAACTGTCCAATTGAAGCCGGTAGATGGCGAGAGCATGGACGAACAGATAAAAAATGCGCGAACGATACTCGATAGCACTCCGGGTATTAGCTCGACTTCCATATTGAGCAATGAGGAAAGCCTCAGGCTTCTTGAGCCCTGGCTTGGTGGTGGATCACTTCTTGCGGACCTTCCGGTTCCGCGGCTCATTTCGGTTGTAATAGACGAGGCAAACCCACCCGATTTTAAGTCGTTATCCCAACGTTTAACCACGCAAATCAACGGCGCAAGTCTCGACACCCACAGGCGCTGGCAAGGTCAGATACTACGCACCGCCAGTGCCTTGCGATTGATTAGCCTGGGCGTTTTGGCTCTTATCTCAATTACAACAATTGCCATTATAATTTTTGCCACTCGCGCTGCCATGGCCAGTAACCAGGAAGTTATCTCCGTGCTCCATCTGGTTGGCGCTCACGATAATTTTGTTGCCGGGGAGGTACAGTCGCGGTTTTTTATGATCGGACTTAAATCAGGGTTATTCGGCGTTGTCTTTGGAATGTTGACCTACATAACCCTGGGCCTGTTATCGACCAGCTATCTTGGTACTGAAACCACACAAAGCGGTTTTCATTTTCTTTATAATTCTTCTTCTATCGGCGTGTTCGGGTTTTTAGGGCTTTTCACTGTTCCCATTTCAGCCGTCATAATTTGCATTATCTCCTCGCGTATAGTGGTTTTACGTATGCTATCAGGAGTGTTGTAGAAATGGCGTAAACGGCGGCAAAAACCACACACCTCTAATTCACAATGTGATAGAATTGCAAATCTTTTTAAGATTGCGGACGAGCTGATTTGGCACCGTCATATGAGCCAATATTCATGAATATTATTGTTGGACCCAAATTAAAATTCGCCTTGATTGGAGCGTTCCTGGGCATATTGGTATTTATTGGCGGGTTTTTTGAATTTACCAATCGTATCCCCAGGCAAAAACCCGCGAACATTGCCAAGGCCGACGCAATCGTGGTGCTCACTGGCGGCAAATCGCGTGTGATTGATGCTCTGAAATTATTAGCTGAGAAAAAAGGCAGCAGATTGCTCATTTCCGGCGTACATCAAACCACCTCTCTTAAATCTTTGCGCAAAATAGCACCCTCACAAAGCGCCTTGCTCGACTGTTGTGTCGATTTAGACAAGGCAGCCCGCAATACCATTGGAAATGCCGCCGAAACGGCAACCTGGGTCTCCAGCAATAAGTTCAAATCTTTGATTGTAGTAACCAGCAGTTATCACATGCCGCGCGGCCTGGCAGAATTAAAGGGAGTTTTGCCCAAGGTAACTTTGACGGCTTATCCGGTATTTGTAACCTCGGTGCCGGTATCGCGATGGTGGACAAATCCGGGAACGGCGAGGCTTTTATTTTCTGAGTATGTTAAATATCTAGAAACGCTGATAAGATTGTCTTTGTCAAAAACCTAAAAACGCGATTTTCAGCCCTTCCGGCAACCTGATAAATCGTTGCCAAATCCCAGATGGTGCCCGTGCTTTATTTTCGGTCCTTATGCTTTAATATTGCATTTTACCTGGTGCTCCTCTGCTTCCTGATATTTGGTCTTCCGGTATTCCTGTTTCCTCACCCCTGGGCTCTGTCGGCAATGCGGCTCTGGGCCAGGACCTGTTTCGTGCTGATGAGCTATATTGCCGGGATATCGATTGAAATTCGCGGCCGGGAACACATTCCCCCAGGGGCGCTGCTGGTGGCCTCCAAGCATCAGTCCTTGTGGGAAACCTTTGCCCTGGTAACGCTGTTCGATGATCCGGCAATGGTCCTGAAAAAAGAGCTTGCCTATATCCCTTTATTTGGCTGGTTTGCCCTGAAATTTAAGTTCATTGCCGTTGATCGAGGTGCCCATTTTTCTGCGCTCAAAAACATGATTGGCCAGGCCAAACGGGCCAAAGAAGATGAACGGCAGATCATTATTTTTCCCGAAGGCACACGAAAAGCGCCCGGTGCTGAGCCCGATTATAAACCCGGGATCGCTGCTCTTTACAGTGCACTTGCCATCCCCTGCCTGCCGGTTGCACTCAACTCTGGGCTTTACTGGCCCCGGCGCAGTTTTTTGCGTCATCCCGGCACCATCATCGTTGACATTCTGCCGCCGATTGAACCCGGACTGACGCGCAAAACTTTTATGCAACAGCTGGAAACGGATACCGAAACAGCCACTGAAAAAATTGTGGCAGAAGGCCGGACCCGGGATTTTTGATAGACTGCAACCCACAGTAGGCAGGCTGTTAACAACCGGTCGTCAATGAGTACATAACAAGAACATTTATTGACGCTTCGTTTGTGCTAGCCTATAATGGTGCGTTTTTGGGCCGTGTACGAGTTACCTTTATGGCTAATGATATGTCCTATTCTGTCGTCCCTATCTCAGAAGCAATCTGGGATATGAAATACCGCTTCAAACAGGCTGACGGCACGCCGATTGATCAGACTATCGCGGATACTTGGGCGCGGGTGGCCAGTGCCCTTGCCCAAGCAGAAGCTAGCCCCGAACAATCTGTCTGGCAGGCTCGTTTTTATGACGCCATGGCAGGTTACAAGTTTCTGCCCGCCGGGCGAATTTTGTCCGGTGCCGGGACCAAGCGTCAGGTGACACTTTTCAACTGTTTTGTCATGGGCACCATTCCTGATGATATGGCGGGAATATTTGAAAATCTCAAGGAAGCCGCTCTTACCATGCAACAAGGTGGCGGCATCGGCTATGATTTTTCAACACTTAGGCCGAAAGGCGCATTGGTGGAAGGTGTTGGCGCCGATGCATCGGGGCCTCTGAGTTTCATGGATGTGTGGGATGCCATGTGCCGCACCATCATGTCAGCGGGTTCACGCCGCGGTGCCATGATGGCCACTATGATGTGTACCCACCCCGACATCGAGGACTTTATAGAAGCTAAACAGAACGCCGGACGGTTGCGCATGTTCAACCTGTCGGTGCTGGTAACCGATGCCTTTATGGCGGCGGTAAAAACCGGAGCTGATTGGGATTTAAGCTTCAATGGCAAGGTTCATAAAACCGTCAAGGCCCGCAATTTGTGGGAGCGCATTATGCGGGCGACTTTCGATTATGCCGAACCTGGCGTCATTTTTATTGATCACATTAATGAGCGCAACAACCTGTCATATTGCGAAGAGATTAACGCCACCAACCCCTGTGGCGAACAACCTTTGCCGCCTTATGGCGCCTGCCTGCTGGGGTCGATAAATCTCGCCAGACTTATCGACCACCCCTTTGAGGCGCATGCTGCCATCAACCAGGCAGAACTTGGTGAACTGGTAAAAACCGCTGTGCGCATGATGGATAATGTCATCGATTTGTCCAACTTCCCCTTGCCTCAGCAAAAACAGGAGGCCCAGGCTAAACGCCGAATTGGTCTCGGCATCACCGGACTGGCGGATGCCTTGATATTTTGCGGCCTATCATATGGCAGTGAGCAGGCTGCTGCGCTATCAAAACGTTGGATGGCGCAGATAAAACGGGCGGCTTATTTTGCCAGCACTGAACTGGCACGGGAAAAAGGCGTTTTCCCTTTATTTGATCGGGAGGCTTATCTTACTTCCGGTCTTATCCGCGATCTTGATGTCGACATCCGTGCGGCAATTGAAAAACACGGCATTCGCAACGCCCTGCTCACCTCAATTGCCCCCACCGGCACGATTTCTTTACTGGCGGAGAATGTATCGAGCGGTATTGAACCGGTATTTAGTTTTTCTTACAAACGATCAGTTCTGTTACCCGATGGCTCCAAGCGTGAAGAGCGCGTATCAGACTATGCCTTTCGCAAATTCCGTGAAAAATTTGGCGAAAATGAAAGCTTGCCCGAATATTTTGTTTCCACGCAAACTCTGTCACCAAAAGATCATCTAATCATGCAAGCGGCTCTTCAGGTCCATGTTGACAGCTCGATTTCAAAAACCATCAACTGCCCCAGTTCCATCGAATTTGATGAATTCAAGGATATCTATCTGCTCGCCTATGATCTTGGTCTGAAGGGCTGCACGACCTACCGGCCCAACGACATCACCGGTGCTATTCTGTCTCTCGATGAAGATGGTAAAACACAAGATGACTCTGGCCAGGCAAGCCTGCCGCTTGAAGCGCCTGCGCCGCCGCCTAGTGCCCGCGGCGATGACATTGTTTACATGAAACAACCGTTGGAGCGCCATTCCGTCCTGCCCGGCTTTACCTATAAGGTCCATTGGCCGGAATCAGATCATGCAATTTACATCACGCTTAATGACATCATCGAAGGAGACCGCCGGCGGCCGTTTGAAATTTTCATCAATTCCAAAAACATGGAACACTACGCCTGGACGGTGGCGCTCACCCGGATGATAAGCGCGGTTTTCCGCCGCGGCGGCGATGTTTCTTTTGTTGTTGAAGAACTCAAAGCTGTTTTTGATCCACGCGGCGGCCAGTGGATGAACGGCAAATACGTGCCCTCATTGCTGGCGGCGATAGGCGGGGTTATCGAACGCCATATGATTGACACTGGTTTCATCCTTGTCAAAGGCGCTGATCTCCACCCAAAAGAAACCGATGGAAACACGGCTGAAATCGCTCAATTGGGAGAAATGAAATTCTGCCCGAAATGCGATATGCCGTCTTTGGTCTTCCAGGAGGGCTGCCACACCTGCCTGAGCTGCGGCTATTCAAAATGCGGATAACGTAAAGCTGTTTGAAGTTGTGAATATATTCACGATTATATACTTGACGTACCATAGTTAATTTCGTATATTGTTCTTAAGGAGTTAGGACAATGAAACTTAGTCAATCTGTAAATGGCTTTATTCTCGAAAACGATCAAGGAGACTCAATCCCTCTAAAGGAAGAAGAGGTTTCAGGATTGGCCCTAAGCGCTCATCAAATTCTGGATCAGTTATAAACAAATGGCCCGTCTCAATCTCGATATATTCCTGTGGCAACGAGGTCCCTGAAGGATGTTGTAATCGGCATTGATGCTCATCATTCTCAGGTCTCCTTAATCTTTGAGCCTCACGACGGACCAAAAACCGGTTACTCAATAGCACCGGACGTTGCAGTAAAATTTCGAGACAGTCTAGGCAGAAAGATCGCGCAAATTGAAGAAAGCGCACAAGCCCGGAAACCTCAATAAAGTTTGTTGCCATGTTTGATATCACCAATGAAATTTACACCGACCATAATAAAGCCCGTGAGCATCTTGAGGCCATTCACTGGCCAAACGGTCCCAATTGCCCCCATTGTGGTAACGCTGATAGCGACCGCATCACAAAGCTTGAAGGCAAATCAACACGCCCAGGTGTCTATAAATGCAACGAATGCCGTAAGCCCTTTTCTGTGACTGTTGGCACCGTATTCGAACGCTCCAAAATCCCACTCAACAAATGGGTGCTGGCGTCACACCTGCTTGCATCTTCCAAGAAAGGTATATCAGCCCATCAGCTACACCGCATGTTAGGCGTTACCTACAAAACCGCGTGGTTCATGGCTCATCGTATCCGTGAGGCGATGAAAGAAGACGTTCAATCATCCGGTCCCCTTGGTGGTGAAGGCCAAACAGTTGAAGCAGACGAAACTTACTTCGGTAAACGTGAAGACGGTTATATATCCCCACAACGCAAAGGACGTCTTTACAAATCCAAAAAAACTGCAATCGGCAAACGCGCTGTTGTATCCCTTGTTGAGCGTGGTGGCAAAGTTCGCTCCTTCCATCCACAACACGCTACCAAAAAAGCGGTGCGTGATATTCTCGTGCGTAACGTTTCACGCAATACCAACCTGCATACGGATGAGTCACGCCTCTACACAGAAACCGGCAAAGAGTTTGCCTCGCACGATACCGTAAAACATTCCGCTAACGAGTATGTGCGCGGCGCGGTTCACACCAACACAATTGAAGGTTTCTTTTCAATCTTCAAACGCGGCATGAAAGGTATCTACCAACATTGCGGTGAAACTCATTTGCATCGCTACTTGGCTGAATTTGACTTTCGTTATAATCGCCGTACAGCGCTCAAGATTTCCGATGCAGAACGAGCAGAAGATATCTTGCGCGGCGCGCGTGGCAAACGTTTAACCTATCGGCGGATTAGTGAAACCGCTCACGCTTAAACAAAAAGCGCGTAAACTTCTCAACGTGTGCAAAGAAACTTGACTCGACTCGATTTATCTCTCGGTGCATCATTAATTTACTGTCGGCCCCTGCTAGGCCCTGACTGGCAATCGGGCATACCTAAAGGGATAACCCGGCAGCCCATGCACGACCGGAAAGGAGCGGCTCAAACCCGCCAACCGGACCGACAACCGTGAGCCACATGGGACGCTGCAAACACGATACTAGTACGTGAATGCAGCGCCGGTGCTTCTATAAACGGCGGCTTATCCGTTCGATAGACATGTTTGATTTAACCTTTTTGGTTTCATCACGTGATGAGCCGGAGGTTACGGTATGAAGAATTACCGCTCTCTTCGACTCCTTGTAACAGTCAAGATAAATCTGGCTTCTTGCCTTTGGGCAATTTATGCCATTTTGAAACTCTTGACTTAACAAGTGGGGCGGCGGCCTTCGGATCGTCGCCTTGCTTTTTCGGCTTGGGTGGTGTTTTGAGCAACCGTTTTAGAAGCTCATCGCCCTTATCTTGATCAATTTCTTTTTTGGTATCTGTCATGGATATTGTTACCGATGAGCATTTACGACGATTTGGCTATATCATACACACTTACGCTTGTGCCGAAAGCGGCATTAGAATAATTCTAGCCCGATACCTGGAGATGGAAATAGAAAGTTTTCTTGTTCTATCAGAACCATATTCAACTTCCAATCTTATCAACGTAGCCAAAAGCGTAAATAAAGCCAAACCGTTGCCGGATGGGGCTAATGATCGATTTGCAGAACTTGTTGGCCGTCTAAAATCATTTGGCAAACTACGAAACTTCATTGCCCATAGCAGGTGGACATCTGGGTCTGCTCTTGGATCAATAAAACCGTTAAGAGTAGACATTAGATCTGGCAGAGCAAAATTTGAGGGGACAAGCCCTGGAGAAAAAGAATGGACACTCAATGATCTGGGCCATATAGCAAATAATCTAGGAACCCTAAATAACGATATCGTTCAATTTATAAAAGATTTAGGCCCTGATCCGCACATGGATGAATAGACCTTAATTAATAACACTTTCAATGTTTCCGGTTCCGGTGGAAAATTATACCAATCATCATGACTTTCAACTTCAAGCCACTTCTGAAATTGTAGTGCCCCCGCCTCAATCATCTCGTCTGTTACTTCAATTTCTAGTTTTTTTTCTGATTCGTTCATTTAACTAATTCTTGGTACGTTACGTATATAATCGGGAATATATTCCTAGTATAAGAATATATTCTGAATCTGTTGACAGCCGCTTTTATATGTTCTATATTTGTTCTCATGACCCAGGATGATTTTCAAGCCGGATATGCCCCTGCCAACACTGTGAAAAAATCACATATCGGCAAACGTTTTTATTATTGGCTTGGTGCTTCCGGCGAGCGTTATTTGCATACTGTTTTTGCAATAGATGCAGATTTTTATTCTCCCGGGGCAAATCTGATTGTCGTGCGCCGCGAGCCTGACGGTGCGCGTATTCCGCTTTTTATCGGCCGCGTCGGGCAATTAACCGATCAGGAAATAAATCACCTGCAACAATTTCAAGGCGCCAATGAGCTTCATATTCACCTCATGACCATGGGCGATGTTGCGGTCAACAGAGTTGTTGAAGATTTGTCTTGCCGGCACCTAAGGCGGAAATACAGCACAACAAAACCAACTACCGGCTTGCCGGCTGCCATCTTGCCCGCAGTCTTTTTTGCCAACCTCAGCTTTTGAATTTGCCCACCCGGTTGTTGGCGCCATTCACCATCAGGTCAAGTTTTTCAAGATGTCGATCATGCAACCCCACCTCAATAAAATGTTCGACAGTATTGTGTAAATATTCCGGATTTGGCCCCGATTTACCCACACCCTGACGCACAAATTCAGCCTGTTTTTCAAGGCTCAGCCGACCCGCATATTGCTCATGTTCGCGATCAACAATATAGAACAAGGCTGGCACAATTCGGTTTTCTCCACCCTGTAACAATATCGGGCGAATAACCTCATGATAGACCATGGTCACCTGTTCACGGTCTCTAAGATAAGCGATGGTTTCATCCACATTTTCAGTGGCTACTTGATAGGCGGTCCCGCGGCACGAGCCGCCCCTATCAAGCCCCAACACCAAACCTGGCCGTTGTGAGGTTCCACGATGCACGTATGAATAAACACACAACGACCTATGCGCCCCATAAACATGTGCGGGGACACATTTCACATAGGGAAAACCCGGCCGCCACATCAGCGATCCGTAGCCAAACACCCAAAATTCTTGCATGATACCCAGACTAAATAACCAAACAGACAGATTTATTGCACAATCATCAGTTACTTGATAGCAAGTGTGGCACCGCAATAACAAGCACCATTAGATGACGTCGATACTATCAAGCTTGAAACCAAAAAACAGGCTGGCCTGGCAAATTGCCATGCCGCTCGTACTGGTTCTGGTATTGGCCGCCCTTTGGTCGTTGTACTGGGTTATTGCAGCCTCCAAGGCACAGGAGTTTATTGATCAGGCACTGGCCCGCGAAAAGGCAAACGGCCTCACCGTCACCTGCGCCAAGCGCCGCATACGCGGATATCCTTTCAAATTCCTGTTGAATTGCAGCGGACTAAAAGTTGTGCAGGAAACCCCAACACGCCTGACAACGTTAACAGCCTCCAGGTTTGCCGCAGCGGTAATGGCTTATAACTTCAATCATATGATTGCCGAACTTGATGGGCCCTATGAAGTAACCAGAAGCCGCAAACGCGATCAAAACGCCACTGTTGTAGAAACCCGAAAACTTTTCAGCGGCACCGCCAAGACGCTCAAATCGAGCATTGTTTTGAAAAACCAGGTGTTGAAACAGACCACCGTCGTCCTTCGCGGCTTGACGGGAACTTTTGTCGATTATTCCAACCAATCCAGGCCGCAGGAAATTGCCACGACCCTCAGCGAAGCCATCTTGCATGTGCGCAGCACCGGTGACGTCTCCAAGGCTGCTGGACCCTATGATGCAGGCGGCGTTGTCAACAACCTTAACTTCAACGGCGGGATGGCAAATCTGCAATCAGACGAGGGCACCCGTTTTGATAATTTTGTCGTCCGCATGAATATTTCCAACGCCCCTTACAAGTTGCGCGGTAAACCCTTGGATTGGCTCAAGGCCTGGAAAGCCAACAACGGGCAGGCCAAGATTACGGAACTGGCCGCCAGCAGCGGCGCGGTAAAAATGAAGGGCACCGGTAACTTTGATTTGGATAATTTGGGCCGCGCCCAGGGCATATTAAAGGCGCAGATGACAGGTCTCGACAGTCTGGTAAAAAACCTTGTATCCGCTGGGAGAATCCGTGAAAAAGATGCCGATTTAGGCTTGGCGGCCATTAATCTTTTAGGCAATGCTGGCGGCGGCAGCGTAAAGGTTGCGATTAAGGCCCAAAAGGGAAATGTCTATTTCGGACCGTTTAAAATTGCCATTTTAAAACCTCTGTTTAATCCATAACCTACTCCGGCCCACCAAGATCGTCTGCAGCATGGCGGCCAAAATCAACTTCTGGTGTTTCCTGGCCTGCTTCGACGATCTTGCGCCGCATATCGCGGGTGCGGGTAAACAGGGCTTGGAGTTTTTCGGCATCGCCCCGGCGGATATATCTTTGCAAGGCTGAAAGGTCTTCGGTGAACCGGCCCAGCATCTCGAGAAGGGCTTCCCGATTGGCGATACAAACATCGCGCCACATAATCGGATCCGATGCCGCCAGCCGGGTGAAATCACGAAAACCACCGGCTGAAAATTTGGCAACTTCCGATTTGGAATCTTCTTCCAGATCAGCAACCGTACCGACAATATTATAGGCAATCAGATGTGGCAGATGGCTGGTAATCGCCAGCACCTGATCATGATGGTCTGCGCTCATCTGATCAACCATGCTGCCACAGCTTTCCCAGAAATTAGTCAAACGTTGCAGCGCCTCTGGATTTGTACCCGCGACGGGCGTTAAAATGCACCAGCGGCCATCAAACAAAGTAGCAAAGCCCGATTCCGGACCAGAGTTTTCAGTCCCGGCTATGGGATGACCGGGAATAAAATGCACCCCTTCGGGAACATGCGGCCTCATCGCCCTTATCACAGCTTCCTTGGCCGATCCGACATCGGTTAGAATGGCCCCCGGCTTTAGCGATCCGGCAATTTCCCTGCTAACCGAGCCGCACGCTCCCACAGGCACACAAACTAAGATGAGATCTGCCCCTTCCGCAGCTTGTGCGGCAGTCTCATAAACTGTGTCAACAAAACCGATCTCGAGCGCCTTTTTCCGGGTTTTTTCCGTCCGCGCATAACCGGCGATATGGTGAGCCAGACCGGCGCGCTTGATCGCGTGCCCGATAGAAGACCCAATCAAACCCAGCCCTATTATTGCCACCCGGTCAAATATTTCAGAACTCATGATTTTGCCGCACCTTGCATGAATGAAGCCAGTTCAGCCGATACCAGATTATTTGCTTCTTCAGTACCAATACTCAGGCGTAAAGAATTTGGCAGACCATATTCGTCCATTTCCCGCAATATCAGGCCCCTGTCAGCCAGAAATGCAAAGGCATCCCTGGCCCGCCGGCCTTCTTCATCGGGAAAATGCAGCAACAAAAAATTACAGACACTGGGAGTAACCTCAAGTCCCGTGGCACTCAACCCCGCCACCAGCCGTTCGAGCCAGATATCATTATGCTGGCGAATTTTTTCCGTATAGGCGGTATCCTCAAACGCTGCTACCGCCGCTGCCAGCGACGGTCCGGTTACGTTAAATGGATCACGAATGCGATTAATTGCATCAATTATGTTTTCACTGCCATAAGCCCAACCGAGGCGAATACCGGCCAGACCGTAAATTTTCGAAAACGTCCGGGTC
>JAJFHR010000222.1 GCA_021775515.1 Hyphomicrobiales bacterium
GCTGGAACACCTGGCTTCAGACCCTGGCGCAAAAATGCTCTACCTGTGCAACCCACATAATCCAATCGGACGGGTTTGGCACCGTAACGAATTGAAGAAACTGGCCGGCATCTGCCGCCGTCACAATGTGCTGGTGGTCTCCGACGAGATCCACGCCGACCTCACCTTTCCCGGTCATCCCTATACTCCCTTCACAACGCTCAGCGCGGCGGATGCGCTCAATTGCATCACCTGCATCTCACCGGCCAAGAGCTTCAATATTGCCGCTTGCTGCTCGTCGTTCACAGTGATTACTGATGAGGCAAGGCGGAAAGCCTTCGAGGCCGAGAACAGCCGCCTGACGGTCAACAAGAACAACGCTTTTGCCAGCGCCGCCATGGAAGCTGCCTATCGTGACGGGGGGCCGTGGCTTGAGGCGGCGCTGGCCTATGTCGAAGGCAACCTGAACCTCGTTCGAGACCGGCTCGCTAAGCTGGCGCAAGTGGACCTGATCGAACCCGAAGGTACATTCCTGCTCTGGCTCGATTTCCGCAGGCTCGGGCTTGCCCCCGATGAGTTGACGGCCTTTGTGCGCAACAAAGCAAAATGGGCGGTCACCCGTGGCCCGGCCTTCGGCGAAGAAGGGAACGGTTTCGTTCGCCTCAACATCGCTTGCACGCGTTCGCGGCTCGTATCAGCGCTGGACCAACTTGACAAAGCGCTTAACGCTTAGCGTAAGCTGCGGCAGCCAAGTAAATCTAAGCCACTTTCACAACCATCTTGCCGAAGCTGTTACCGACAAGAAGGTCATTGAGCGCGGCCGGGGCATTCTCCAGGCCTTCGATGACCTGTTCCTTATACTGAATTTTGCCTTCGGCCAGCCATTTTGACATATCGCGCACGAAATCCTTGTAGGTGCTTCTCGGGAAGCTATCGAAAATAATGAAGCCTTGCACCTTTACCTTCATGCGCAGAATGGTCCCCATAATTGCCGGGCCGAAATCCATGCCTTCGGGCAGGCCTGAAAGATTGTACCAGGAAACCACACCACAGACAGGCATGCGGGCATAGGCGTTCAACAGCGGCAGAACAGCATAAAGCACTTTGCCGCCGACATTTTCGAAATAAATGTCGATACCATCCGGGCAGGCGGCTTTGAGTTGCCCGGCGAAGTCGCCGGACTTGTGATCGATGCAGGCATCGAAGCCAAGATTGTTGACCACATGGGTGCATTTATCAGCTCCGCCGGCTATGCCGACCACACGGCAGCCTTTGATCTTGGCAATTTGTCCGACAGTGGCACCAACAGGACCGGAAGCTGCGGCGACAACAACTGTCTCGCCGGGTTTGGGCTCGCCAATTTGTAACAAGCCTGCATAGGCCGTGTATCCCGGCATCCCCATAATACCAAGCGCCCAAGAAGGGTGTTGCGGCTCTGTGCCGAGGTTGATGATCTCGGTGCCGTCAGAAAAAATCGCATAATCCTGCCAGCCACTGCCAGATAAGACGTAGTCACCCGGCTCATAGCCATCAAGGTTGGAAGATACCACCTTAGCTACGACCTGAGCTGTCATCACTTCGCCGATCTTCACCGGCTCGGCATAAGATTTCGCCTCGTTCATCCGGCCGCGCATATAAGGATCGAGCGAAAGATAAATCGTGCGCAATAACATTTCGCCCGCGCCAGCTTGAGGAATTTCGGTCTCCTCCAGTCGAAGCGTATTTTCGTCCGGCAGCCCCTTGGGGCGCTCGGCAAGGACGATGCGTCGATTGCTATTCGATGTTTGTGGCATGGTGAACTCCAACTGGATATTTCTGAGAGTGCAGCGTTCTTCGCTTGGATTAGATAACTTTTTCGCTTGGGTCAGATAACTATAATGTAACGGCTTATCAAATCACAGTCGATGGTTCTGTGTCGTGAGAATGTCCGTCACCTGCACTTTTGAGAAGCTCGATTGAGCAAAAATTCCTGCCAGCAGTTGAGGAAAGAACTGCCGCAAAATTTGGACGGTGTTTTTTGGTGATTTTGAGCCAATGCAGACATGGCGGCTTAAACTATTTTACAAGGTTACCTAGTTTAAGCCGCCCTTAAGTCTATTGCTGTTGCTCTAAATGTCGATCTTGATGATCTGGTTTAAAAATCTGCCGGGCTTTCGTTATGGATTTAATAAGACAGAACCACCTCACCTGTCTGTATACCTATGCTGTCTCCGTTAACTACGCCAGCTTCAATCATTTTTCCGAATGCCTGTTTGGCAACTTCGCTTGCCCCCTCCATCGTTGCCTGAGTAGCGTATTTGGCGATAACCAAACCTTTGCCGTCACCAAGTGAGACAATATCAATGAAATCAGCACCGGCACCTGCGATGATATCGCGCAAGGTTTCACCAAATTCTCCTGCTTTGTCCATATCCGATGATGTAAACTCGGTAATTCTATATACTGACATTTCGCTCTCCCCAATGTTGTTTTTAAGAAACTATGTTTTATATACTCTCTTTGACAATATACAAAACCAACTGCGATTTCTCACAACGCGGCAGTGTGTCCGAATTTGGATTTTTACTACCGAAAGCCAGCACCCCTAATTCGCTTCACCAGACATTATAAATAACGATAATCGAGAGTCTGCTCCAGTCACTTTTGAGAGAATCACATGAATTCAAATTTCTGCCTGCAACTTACGGGAAAACCTCCGCAAAGTTTGGACGGTGTTTTTTGGCGATATTGACTCTGAGCGAACTTCTTTTCTTGTCAGTTTTGCCTTGTTGGGGCAAGGTCGGCATTGGTTGAATTTATGGGTGCGTTCGCTTTGCCCTTAATGCTGAGGTAATTGAGATGCCAATAAAAGTGATCGGTGTAGGCGTAGGCAGAACCGGAACTTATTCGTTGAAACTCGCGATCAATGAATTGGGGCTGGGCCCTTGCCATCATATGGAGGAAGTGCTTCATAATCAGCCCGTGCAAGTGCCGCTGTGGGTAGAAGCTCTTAAGCGAAATGCTGATTGGGGCGCGATCTTTAGTGATTACAAAAGTGCCGTTGATTGGCCTACCGCCAGGTTTTATCAGGAATTGAGCGAGGTCTATCCGTCAGCCAAATTTATCCTGACACATCGTAGCCCTGAAAGTTGGGCGCAAAGTTTTTCACAGACAATTTACAAGTTTCTTGCGGAAAAAGAACATGCCCCAAAAGAAATGAAGGCCTGGCTTGATATGTGCGGCGATGTCATATCTGAAACCGGTTTTCCCCCCAACCTTGATATTGGAGCACTGGAATCAGCATTCATAGAGCATAATGAAGCGGTTAAAGCTGCGATCCCAGCGCAACAATTGCTGGTCTATCAGGTAAAAGAGGGTTGGGAGCCCCTATGTAAGTTCCTCGGCAAGCCGGTCCCCGAGAAGCCGTTTCCGCGAACCAATGATCGAAGCGAATTCTGGGATCTTGTTTCCGGAAAATCCATTAGCTAAACATGACTGAACAACGCAAGCTTGTTGCAATATTTGCCGCTGACGTGGTCGGGTTCAGCCGCCTGACAGGTGCTGATGAAGAGGGCACTCTGGCGCGTCTCAGGGTTTTGCACAGCGATCTGCTTGACCCAATCATTGCTATGCACTCCGGCCGCGAGTTTAAGCGAACTGGTGATGGTGTTCTGGTCGAATTCCGGAGTGTCGTTGAGGCCGTGCGCTGTGCAATTGAAGTGCAGGAAACAATGATTGAGCACAATGCCGATATGCAACACGACAATAACCTCGTGCTGCGCATCGGCATTCATCTTGGCGACGTGGTTGAGGAAACTAATGGCGATTTGATGGGTGACGGTGTCAACATCGCAGCGCGGCTGGAAGCGGTCGCTGAACCTGGTGCGATATGCCTGTCCGAAGATGCCTATCGTCAGGTCAAAGCCAAGCTCAGTTTGTCGGTTAATGATCTGGGTGAGAGGAGCCTCAAAAATATTGCTGAACCTATCAGGATCTATTCACTCAAGGTCGCAAGTACAGCTGGCAAAAACCAAACGCCGCAGGAACTGCCCTTTTTGCAAGTAGAAAAAAACACAACAGACGGTCTGCCGGACAAGCCCTCTATTGCCGTTCTTCCGTTCGCAAACATGTCGAATGACCCTGAACAGGAGTACTTTGTCGATGGCATGGCCGAGGATATCATCACCGCACTTTCGCGTTTCAATCAGTTGTTCGTCATCGCGCGTAATTCAAGTTTTGTTTACAAGGGTACAGCCGTTGATGTTAAACAAGTCGGTCGCGACCTAAATGTTCACTACATACTTGAAGGAAGTGTACGCAAGTCGGGTAACCGTGTGCGAATTACCGGCCAGTTGATCGATGCAACAACAGGTGCTCATTTGTGGGCTGACAGGTTTGACGGCAGTTTGGAAGATGTTTTCGATTTGCAGGACAGGATCACGGCGAACGTGATTGGGGCGATCGAGCCGACGATACGCTCGGCTGAGATCGAACGTTCCCGGCGCAAACCGGCCAATAATCTCGGCGCTTACGACCTCTACCTTCAGGCGCTTCCGCACATTTATGTAATTCGTCAAGATGAGAACCTGAGAGCGTTTGATCTGCTCAACAGAGCGATTGCCCTTGACCCATTCTATGGCCCGGCCCTGGCCCATGCAGCCTGGTGCCTGGTGCAGCGGATCACTCGGGTATGGCCACCGGCCGGCGAAGACGATTTGGCAACGGCAATCTCGCTGGCGCGCCGGGCGCTGGCAACCGGAAACAACGATGCCGTCAGTATTGTGCTCGGCGGTTTTGCTCTTGTGATGGTTGGGCGGGATTATTCAACCGGTCTCGAGGCGGTTCGCCGTGCGGTTGACCTTAATCCTGGATCAGGTTTTGTCAACGCGGTGGCTGGTTGCGCTTTAGTCTTTGGTGATGACCCAGAGGTTGGGATGCGCTATTTGGAGCGAGCGATGGCTCTTGGCCCGCTTGATCCCAGTTTTTTTAGCCATCTAACAGTTGCCGGATATGCGCAGCTTTTTAACGGGCGCCCTGATCTTGCCGCTGAATTAGCTGAGCGCTCCCTTGCTCTAAACTCAGAATGGGATTCGACCTATTGGGTCTTGATTGCCGCATACAACCAGCTTGATCGCTTGCCGGAAGCTCGCACTGCGGTTGCTAAGCTTTTGTCGATTACGCCAGAAGCGACGGTTAAAAAGTATCGCAAAATTCTACCGATCAGGAACCCTGAGTCCCTAGAGATGATTTTGAATGGTTTGCGGCAAGCGGGACTGCCAGAGGGAGATTGAATCCCCAGATTTTTGCGCAATTTCGTTGCCGCCGCCAATGTCTGTCATTGCCGCTTTTCTCCCATCAGGCGGGCGTTTTCAATGGCGATGACGCTTTGATCGGCAAACATGCGAGCCAATTCAAGGCTCTTGTTGCCAAACGGGCGCACTTGTTGACGGTAGATAGAAAAAGCACCGATCAGACGATCTCCCGCCAGCATCGGAATTGCTGTAAAAGATCGCGCACCGCCCAATTCAGCGGTGGCGTCCCGCAAGGGATCACCGCGGCGATAGATCTCCTCGGCGCATACATCGGCAATGTTGACTACGTCCCGGCTAGCGACCATGCGGCCAAATCCGGTTTGCGGGCTGACCTTGAACTCACCCTGGTCAATTAGCCAATCCCGGAAGGGTTGAGGAATATTCCTAAAGTGGCTGACCTTAAATCCGCTGTGCCGCTTATACTCAAAAAGAATACCGAATTCGGCGTCACACAGCTCAAGCGCATATTCAAGAAC
>JAJFHR010000223.1 GCA_021775515.1 Hyphomicrobiales bacterium
CATGGCATCCAGCGGATTGGTGATACAGATAACAAAGGCTTTTGGTGCATATTTCTTAATTCCTGCTCCGACCTGAGCCATAACCTTCAGATTAATATCTATGAGATCATCGCGGCTCATGCCCGGCTTTCGCGCAATGCCTGCCGTAACAATTACGACATCCGCCCCCTTAATTCCGGAATAGTCCGCAGATCCTGAAAAATCTGCATCGAAACCTTCAACAGGAGATGATTCGGCCAAATCCAGGGCTTTTCCCTGAGGCAAGCCATCAACAATGTCAAAGATCACCACATCTCCGAGCTCTTTTAAACCAGCCAGATGAGCGAGCGTGCCGCCGATCATGCCACCACCGATAAGTGCAATTTTATTGCGCGCCATAATTTCCTCTGAATTGCAATTTACAGAACGGACAAATACGAAAGAATTTCCGCATGTTTCCTTATATAGACGAGCCTTTGCCCCTGCCACCAATTAAACAGCCCGCCTTTAAGGTGTAGCGTGAATGTCACACTCATGCAACCCTGACGAAAGGAGGTTTCCAGGCCCACTGTACTGAGTCAGAGAGACCATGGTAAACTAAGGATTAACAAGGGGTTTCGGTTAAAAGCGGTCTCCTTGCAGCCGAGTGTTAACACAAGGTTATTGTTTGTTACAAAAATGCAACAGCCAGGAAATATGCCCATAGAAGGCGTGGTATTTTTGTAACAGGGCCAACAAACAAGACGTTTTCCAGCGCTGAGCATATAGCCAAGTGCGATCACGTTAAGTTATAGGATGACGGTGTTCGTAATTCACTATCTAAACAGAAAGGGCAATCGATGCGCTCAACACTTAAAACTCTAGGGGCTGCTTCCGTCCTGACCATTTTCGGTCTGGGAACGGCTAATGCAGCTGATGTTCTGGTGCCCCCAGCGGCTCCTCCAAAGGTTAACACCATGAGTCTGAAGGTTTCAGGTCAGGTTAACCGCGCCGTACTTTATGGCGATAATGGTACTGATGATGAAATCTTCTTCACTGACAATGACAACAGCGGCACGCGTTTCCGTTTTGTTGCAAAAGGTCAGCTGAATGATGATATCACTGCAGGTGCAACTATTGAGCTGCAGTTTGAATCAAACTCCTCAACAGACATTCGCTTTAATGCTAACGCCGGCACTGGCGGCACTGGCATTGGTGGTGGTGCACGAGGCGTCGGTGAGCGTATTGGCGAAGTCTGGTTCAACTCGAAATCAATGGGTAAGATCTCATTGGGTCAAGGCGATACCGCGTCAAACGGCACATCTGAAGTTGATCTCTCCGGCATGGGCATCGCGTCCTATTCGCTTGGCGGCGGCGGCATGGAAGGCCTCCAATTCCGCGCTGGTGGTGCTCTTGCTTCTACCGTAGGTGCAAATTTCACCAACCTTGATGGTGGTAGCCGTCGTGACCGTATTCGTTACGATACACCTTCATTCAACGGTTTTAAAGCCTCTACCTCTACCTCTCAAGGCGGCCGTTGGGATGCAGCACTTCGTTTTGCTAACCAGTTCGCTGGCGCAAAAGTAGCTGCAGCGGTAGCTTACCAGAGTACAGGTTCGGTATCGGCTACGTTCTCCAATCGGATCAACGGTTCAGTCTCTGTTCTTCTGGACAATGGATTCAACGTAACATTTGCTGCTGCCGAAGAAGATCGTAAGGCTGCAGGAGCGAATTCACGTAGCTTCTATTATGCCAAAGTTGGCTTCCAGACAAACAGTGTGTCAATGTACGGTAAGACATCATTCGGGATTGATTACTATTCAGGCGATGACATTCGTACAGCCACTTCAGGCGATTCAACGTCTTATGGCTTCGGTGTTGTTCAGAATCTCGATCCAATTGGCGCGACAGTTTATTTCGCCATCAAGAATCTTGACCTTGACGGTGCAGATGATGATGTTCTCGGCGCTTTCGTCGGTTCAAGAATCAAATTCTAAACCTGTTTATCTGTTAGGATAAAACAAATATGGGGCAGGCAGTGGTTACCAAAAGAAGTTTACCGACAATCTTGATTGTATGTGCTTTTGGTTTGTTGACTACTGCCTGCGCCGGCACTGGCGAAGAGACTAAATTCCCTGCTCCACCCGGTGAAATACCAGAAGGACCGGGTCTGTTCACCGGCAGCAACGGTGAAGCCACTTTCGATGCCAAAACCGGCAAATGGTCGGTGGGTGACAGCGAGCTTGACGCGGTTAATTCTGAAAAAACCTATAGAATCAGACGCAGGCGAGCATTAGCCCGGCGTCGCCAGGAAGGCGCGACCGCCGATTAAATCTCGGCCAACCTTCGCCCTCTAATTTATTTATTAAAAACAGATTTTGGCGCTTGTTTTGCGCAAGGCCGCGAGTTCTCAACTGGCTTTTACCTCATTCCATAAAGCCCGCTACCTGATAACGGGCGCATTCAGGTTCTAAGCGGTTTCATCGCCAACACCGCTTCACCAAGACGCTGCATCAATTGCTTAAATGCTTTTGACGTTGCTTCACTCACAGGCTGATAGGCATCTAGGCACTTACCAACTGAAGGTGCCGCGCTGGCCTTGCTCTCAATAGTGGTCTCAGCCGGCGGGCCTTTCCTGCCAATCGCTTTAACGCGAGCGAAAATCTGCACATTGGCTTGAGTATCCTTACGCAAAAATCCAGGACTGACCAAAAGATTACCCGACAACCCTTCTGCCTTGACCACAATCAATGCTCGGGCTTTTGCGGATTTAATTTCGGCAACGGATTTGACCGTGGATACCACTTCCAGTTCGTCAACCACATTTGCCAGGGTCTTTTGAACAGAGTCATGAAAACTGCGAGCAATCTGAATGGAAAAATCATGGGCCGTGCACACAACACCGCCGACCTCGACTTTCTGGTCAAGTCCCTCACTTGAAATAAACAGCAGGTATTTGCCCGCAAGAGGCTTTTCATAGCCCGCAAATGCCACCTGAACCGGCGAAACAGATGGGCGGGAATATAGCGCATTCCATGAACACCCGCCCACAAACAAGGCGGCCAGCAACACCGGATAGGTTTTCTTGATCACAAATCTCCCTCCCCAACTTGACGTAGATCGGCGTCAGTCCCCGGCAGGTAACATCGCGGCACCTCCGTGTCCTAGGCTGAGATAGGCCCGGGACTGCATTTCCAGCAACCGCGAAACCGTTCGGTCAAATTCAAACCGCCCGTCTCCCTTAACATAAATACTTTCAGGCATCGAGGCGGCCGAGGCCACCAGTTTGACACCGTTGTCATAAAGCGTGTCGATCAGGATTATGAAACGTCGTGCCTCATTCCTCTTATCTCCATTCATCTCAGGAATATGTTCCAGTACGACAGTGTGAAATGTCCTTGCAAGTTTCAGGTAATCGGCAGCGCCGAGGGGGTTTTCACACAGGTCTTGGAAGCTAATCCGGGCAACTCCGTGTGCTGCTTGGGGAACAACGAGATCTCTACCCAAAAAGCTCAGGACGCAGCGTTCACCTTTGGCATGTCCAGTAAGTTGCTCCCAGGCGTGCTGGATGTTGTCATCAGCCTCCTGGCCCAGAGGTGTATAATAAGTCGTCAGGCCCTCAAAATGAGCCATCCGGTAATCTGTATTATGATCGAGATGCAGAATTTCCAGCCGTTGCATTAAGGTGTCGATGAAAGGTAAAAACAATGCGCGGTTAAGCCCGTCTTCGTAGAGTGTCGCAGGAGCCCGGTTGGACGTAGCCACAACGATGACGCCCTTTTCAAACAGCGCCGAAAACAATCTACCGAGTATCATTGCATCGGTAATATCGTTGACGATGAATTCATCAAAACACAAGACGATCGCCTCAGCGGCAATTTGCTCGGCAACAGGTGCAATCGGGTCGTCTCCTGCTACTTCCTGAGCCTTGTGTTTTTGCCGCCAGTGATGAATGGCTGCATGAACATCCTGCATGAATTCATGAAAGTGCACCCGTTTTTTACGGTCACAGTCAAGTACGTCGAAAAACAGGTCCATAAGCATAGATTTGCCGCGGCCGACGCCACCATAAATATAGGCACCTTTAACGCTTGGCTTTTGTTTTCCAACAAACCTGGAAAAAAATCCTGTCTCGTACCGGTAACCTTTTAGCTCGGTGCAAAGCTCATTGAGATAGTCAACAATCCGGGCTTGATCCCGGTCCTTAACAAGTTCGCCACTATCAACAAGCGAAGAATATTGCTTTAGGAGTTTATCCGCCACATCAAAACCTTATGAAACAGATTAATAGTCTTGTTGCGGGTTTTCCCGCCAGCTCATGTTGCTTTTTATAGGCTGAATACATCTATCAAACCATATTCCAGTTTGAAAAATTTAATCCGTCAAACTAACGCCGCTACGGTAATCCAGGGGCTGTCTATTTTGTGGAAAAGATAATTCTTATCCCAACGGGCAGCTTATCCTCCACAGGTCTGCTTTAAAAATCAAAAGCGCCGCTCAACCATCAGTTTCTTGATTTCCGCAATTGCTTTTGCCGGGTTCAAGCCCTTGGGGCAGGCTTTGGCGCAATTCATAATGGTATGGCATCGGTACAGACGGAAGGGGTCTTCAAGATTATCCAGCCGCTCGCCGGTTGCTTCATCACGGCTGTCCACTAACCAGCGATAGGATTGCAACAAGATGGCCGGCCCCAAATATCTGTCATCATTCCACCAATAACTGGGACATGAGGTTGAACAGCACGCACACAGGATACATTCATAGAGCCCATCAAGCTTCTCGCGGTCATCGCGCGTTTGCCGCCATTCATCTTCCGGCGCTGCCGTTTTGGTCTGAAGCCAAGGTTCGATCGAGCGGTGCTGAGCGTAGAAATTCGTCAAATCGGGAACAAGATCTTTAACCACGGATAGATGAGGCAGAGGATAGACCTTCACAGCCCCGTTAACCTCATCAAGTCCCTTGGTACAGGCGAGCGTATTGGTGCCGTCAATATTCATGGCGCAGGAGCCGCAAATACCCTCACGGCAAGACCGTCGAAAGGTAAGTGTCGGATCAATGTCGTTCTTGATTTTGATAAGGCCATCGAGAATCATCGGTCCGCAGCTGTCCAGATCGATATAATAAGTATCGACCTGCGGGTTCTTGCCATCATCGGGATTCCACCGGTAAATCTCAAATTCTTTTAAATTCGACGCCCCGGCCGGCTTGTCCCAGGTTTTCCCCGGATTGATTTTCGAATTTTTCGGCAACGTGAGCTGAACCATAAATGCGTTCCTTTAATTCTTGAATACCTGCCGGCGGCCTAATAAACACGCGCCTTGGGTTTTATGTAACTCACTTCGTTGGTTAAGGTGAAATCATGGACCGGGCGATAATCAATCGACACACTCTTTTTGGGATCATCTACATAGGTCAAAGTGTGCTTCATCCACTCCACATCATCGCGCTCGGAATAATCTTCACGGGCATGCCCGCCGCGGCTTTCCTTGCGGTTAAGGGCACCTTCCATCGTCACAACCGCCTGGGTGATCAGATTGTCAAACTCTAACGTCTCTATAAGGTCAGAATTCCACACAAGCGATTTATCACTAACCTGAACATCATCGCTGGATTGCCAGACATCATGAATGAGTTTTTGGCCCTCTTCCAATACTTCGCCGGTCCTGAAAACAGCACAGTTGCTTTGCATCACCTTCTGCATGTTCAATCGCAATCGCGCAGTCGGCGTGTCACCTTGGGCATATCGCAAGCGGTCCAACCGCGACAGCGCAAGCTCTCCGGCGTCATGGGGAAGTTTGGCATGCGCCTGATTAGGTTCAACCGTATCAGCACAACGCAGGCCGGCGGCGCGCCCAAACACAACCAGGTCGATCAAAGAGTTTGACCCCAAACGGTTGGCGCCATGTACGGACACGCAGGCTGCTTCGCCAATCGCCATTAGCCCTGGGACA
Organism: Hyphomicrobiales bacterium; assembly: GCA_021775515.1. GTDB lineage: Bacteria > Pseudomonadota > Alphaproteobacteria > Rhizobiales > JAJFHR01 > JAJFHR01. Next base: position 5,910 of record JAJFHR010000223.1, read on the forward strand.
ACCGCATCAACATCACCTTTGGAGGGTGCTATCACTTCACCATGATAATTAGTTGGAATGCCCCCCATATTATAATGAACCGTCGGCAAAACGGGAATTGGCTCTTTGGTGACATCTACACCGGAAAAAATTCGTGCTGATTCTGAAATGCCCGGCAGCCGCTCGGCCAGAATAGCTGGATCAAGATGATCGAGATGCAAATAAATATGATCCTTTTCGGCCCCAACACCCCGGCCATCGCGTATTTCCATTGTCATCGACCGGCTCACCACATCACGCGAGGCCAGATCTTTTGCCGACGGCGCGTAACGCTCCATGAAGCGCTCACCTTCCGAATTGGCAAGATATCCCCCTTCACCACGCGATCCTTCTGTGATCAAACAGCCGGAGCCATAGATACCGGTGGGATGGAATTGTACAAACTCCATGTCCTGCAGCGGTAGTCCGGCCCGCAATACCATAGCATTTCCATCACCGGTGCAGGTGTGCGCCGAGGTGCACGAGAAATAGGTTCTGCCATAACCTCCTGTCGCCAGGATTGTCTTATGAGCGCGAAAACGGTGGAGTGTTCCATCTTCCAGATTAAGCGACACAACACCACGGCACGCGCCATCATCCATCATCAGGTCAATGGCAAAATATTCGATAAAAAATTCTGCCGTATGCCGCAGCGATTGCCCATATAACGTATGTAGAATGGCATGCCCCGTGCGGTCTGCCGCCGCACAGGTTCTTTGCGCAGTGCCTTCGCCAAAGTTGGTTGTCATGCCACCAAACGGGCGTTGATATATCTTGCCTTCTTCGGTTCG
>JAJFHR010000224.1 GCA_021775515.1 Hyphomicrobiales bacterium
TGCCCGCAGACAATTTTCGTTATAGCGCCACCGCCGCCACTTTTTATGATATCCGGTTTACGCGGTGGATCGCCAATCATAAGGTCGGTAAATTTCACCGTTTGTGCTGACAATTCACTTTGCAGACTATGGATGTGTCCGTGCGGCATCATGATAAGGTCACCGGTCGCCAAGGGTACAGGCTCCATTCCTTCCAAGGTTATGAACCCGTTGCCACTCAAAACGATGTGAAACATTGGCGACAAAAGGCCCTCGGAGCTTACTCCCCAGGGCGAACTGAACTCGGCCCGGCCAAGGATTGAACCTTCCAGATGCACGGCATGCAGAATTTCACTCAATACATCCATGGAGGAACAACTTTCATGGTGGAACATCTTTGATGTTTGGACTCTGCGCCATAAAATTTAGCCTTAGCGCCATGGAAACGACAGTATTCTGCAGCATATATAAGCGCAACACAAGCTTGCTCACCGGTCTACCGGAGTCTAAGTCCGACAAGTGAAACCGGCGCTGGGCAGAGCCTATTAAGGGAGATCTCCGATAGGGATCGCAAAAATGAGCGGCTGACTTAACTCTAATATCTAGGTGATGCGCTCTCAAAAAATCGAAAGAAAAATAATGAATGAAATAGTGAACGCTGACATGAGCGAGTTTTGGAACGGTGTTGGCAGCGAAAAATGGTTGCGCTTCCAGGAGGCGATGGATGCAAATCTCAGACCCTTTGGACAGAAGGCCATGGCCGCGGCTGCCCTGTCATCAGGCGAGGCTGTCCTCGATATCGGGTGTGGCTGTGGAGATACTTCTTTCGAAATGGCCCGCAAAATTGATCCAGAAGGCCGCATTCTGGGGGTCGATATTTCCGCCCCCATTCTTGAACGGGCAAAAGATCGAGCGATGTCTCTCGCCGGAAAGACTATCGAGTTCGATTGCGGCGATGCTCAGGTGCATCGCTTTGAGGCTGCCTCGTTTGATGTTGTTTTCTCCCGGTTCGGCGTGATGTTTTTCGACGACCCGGTAGCCGCCTTCAAGAACATGCGCAGAGCTCTGCGCGCCGATGGACGCCTGGCATTTATCTGCTGGCAACCATTGACAGAGAATGAATGGGTCGAAAAACCTCTTGATCTGGTGTCAAGTTTCGTGCCGCGCCCGGCACCCATGGCGCCGGATGCACCGGGCCCGTTATCTTTTGGCGATCCTGACAGGGTCAAACGCATATTGACGAAGGCCGGTTTCAAAGATGTTAAAATCAATGGCTTTAGGTCGCCGTTTACAGTCGGGCGAGATGTCGATGAAGCGGTTTTGTTTTTAACCCAGATGGGACCGGCGGGAACGGCAATTGCGCAATCTGAGGCTGATGAGGCTCTTAAGTCCCACATCGCCGAGGAATTGCGGGAGTTTGCATTGCAATATGTTACCGATAACGGCGTAAAAATGGGATCGTCAACCTGGATCGTTTCTGCGCGCAACAGCTGAACACGACCGTTTTTTCTACCTTCAACACGGTGACACCTTCTATGGTGTGTCTCGCAAAAGTGGGCACCTGTTTTGCGAGAAAGACACGCGCAAAAACAAAGGGTTAAAGTGTGTCAAAAGAACCAGAAAAAAGGTGACATGCTTTAGGGCGCTTGACATTCCGGCGGCAAGGCATCAGATATGTGTATCTACCCCTAATTGCAGAGATGATTGAGATTAAGCCGGATGATGCAAAAAGTCGAAGACTGTGCGGTCATGAACTTGCGCCGAACCGCCCGACAGGTGGCGCAATTCTATGACCATGAACTACGTGGCAGCGAGCTACGAATTACCCAGTTTATATTATTGGCAGCGATTCAGCGGCTTGGTCCAATTTCGATTTCCAGGCTTGCCGATTTCATGGGAATGGACAGAACAACCCTGACCCGAAACCTCAAACTTCTCGGCCAAGAGGGTTTTGCGGATATGCGCCCGGGCGAAGATGACGCCCGGACCAGGATCGTGACCTTGACAAAGGCCGGCATCACGGCTGTCGAAAATACCATGCCACGGTGGCATCAGGCCCAAACCAAATTCCTCAAAGCTTTCGGAACCAAGCGGTGGCGGCAACTGCGCCAAGAACTTGACAGCGCAACGGCTGTCGTGAACATGCATTCCAAACTTTAAGAACTTCCTGTATACAGGCACCAAATCATCGCGCCCGGGAAATAGAACCTGGGGTCCACGCTTTAAAAAATGAGGAATAATAAAATGAGCAAGACTATAGACTTCTATTACGCCATGTTGTCGCCCTACGCATACCTGGGGTTTCCCGGTTTTATTGAGATCGTAAAAAAACATGGTGCTCAGGTAAATTTCCGGCCGATGGCGATGGCGCAGAAGGTGTTTCCAGCCACCGGCGGTACACCGGTTGCCAAACGTGCGCCGGAGCGATTGGCCTATCGGCTGGTCGAACTTGAACGCTGGCGCAAACACAACAACATGGCAATGAACCTTCAACCGGCATTTTTTCCAACTGATGATACTTTGGCTGCCGGCATGGCCATCGCCGCGCGTGAAGCGGGCGTTGATATCGGCACCTTTTCTTTTTCTGTCCTACGCGCGGTCTGGGCCGAAGAACGCGACATTTCTGATGCTGCCACTCTTCTTGATATTGCTGCAGCCTGCAATCTTAATGGCCAGGAGTTGGCACAGGCTGCCCAAACCGATGCGATCAGGACCCGGTACGATGAGGACACCGACGAAGCTATCCGCCGCGGCGTTTTTGGCGCACCTTTCTTTTTCTACAAAGATGAACCCTTCTGGGGCCAGGACAGGCTGGATTTTCTTGACCGGGCACTGGCAGATTGAGCAAGTTTCACATCTCTGGCAGACGGGGTAAAATTGTTGTAATTTTCGGCTTTGGATTAGTCGGTCAATTTAAACCGTATTGACGTTTTTTTATGACCGCGAAACCCTACACCGGGCGCTTTTTCAAAATTTTCAGGTTGCCGGTGACAATCACGGCTCCAAGACTTATGAGGCTGAAACCCACGATTACTCCCCAGGACAGACGCTCGCCCAGCAACATGACGCCGAGGATGATGGCAGCGACCGGCATGAAAAATGCTAACAAAGAGGTATTGGTCGCCCCGGCATTGCGGACGAGCCAGAATAGCAACAACACCGGCACAGCGGTGCTGATGAGGGCAACCATCACCAGACTCAACAATGCCGTATTCGTTGGTGTCAGCGCCCATGGCGCGTCGATCAAAATGCTCACCGGGATAAGCACGGCTGAAGCCGTTACAAGTTGACCTGCGGCCATGACGATGAAGGAGATGTGTGGTTGTTTACGGGCATAGATATTTCCCACGGCATAACTGAAGGCGGCAACCAGCGTAACGATAATGCCCAGCACCTGACCACTGAGCCCGCCAACTGCCTGCGGTCCGATAATTAGAATGACGCCGGTAAATCCGATAGCCGCGCCGAGCAGACGTTCAAATGTCAATCGTTCTTCCACCAGGAAGACTGGAGCTATCAACACACTGAAGACGGGGATGGTTGCAATGAGGACACCACCGAGACTGCTGTCGATCAGTGCCTGGCCCCAGGCGATCGCGGCGTAGGGTATGGCAGCGGTAAATAGGCCAAGATTAACCAGCGGCAGCCATGCTTTTCCGATTTTTGGGAACCGTTGGCCGGATAACCTCATGAAGCAATAAACCACTATTGCCGCCAGCCCGGTGCGGCCTGCAGCCAGCGTCAGCGGTGGAATGCTGTCAACGATCAGTTTGATGAAAAAAAACGAACTTCCAAACAAGATGGCCGTCAGCAATAACACCGCCCATATTTTCTTGCTCATCTCCACAGCCAATTTCCACGTTCCAAAAAAAAGGAGCTCACCGGTCCGGGATAAGCAGCGGTTATTGGTATGGTCGAATTTTCGAGG
>JAJFHR010000225.1 GCA_021775515.1 Hyphomicrobiales bacterium
CCACTTGGCGTTTGTTTTCATACCGGCTTCTTCGAGAATATATTTAAGCGGGATGCCGGTGTATTCGACACAATGAATCATGCCCTGGGTAAATTGGCAGCCATTCAACTGAGCGCCGCGCCACTCCATTCCGGAATTTGCCGCACATTCAAGAAAGTAGACTTTGTTTACGCGGGGGAACCTGAGGAGATCCTCCATGGTGAAGATCATCGGTTTTTCCACCAAGCCATTGATCATCAACCGAAAATCATCAGGATCAACTTCAGCGATACCGGCATGGTGACGCTCAAAACACAGGCCATTGGGTGTAATAATGCCATCTAATTCGTGCAGCGGGGTAAAGTTGACCGAGCTTTCCGTGGAGGCGGTTAACCAGCGGACATTTCGGCGAATAACCTCCTTTTCGTGCTCAGACGGCATGCCATAGGGTCTGGCATCAACACCGTCACCCAAAACTTTTGACCATTCTGCGACGTTTGGCGGCAGGTTTTCCGGATTGACTGCGGCATTAGCCGTACGTGCCCCGCCTGTCGCAATGGCGGCACCACCCGCGACTGCGCTGGTTATGAATCCACGCCGCGATAATTCGTGTTTTTTATCCATGTGAGTCACCCAATTCCTCTCAGATCAATCCATTATATTCATATATTCGAATATTAAAAGATAAATCTGATTTCCAGCCTTAACTACCAACAACCTTCACGGCATCATTAGGGGTTACGCGCACTGGTGTTTTACGTTTGAGATAGGCTTCGATAACATCCCAGATAGCAGGACCCTCGGTTGCTTCATTGATACTTGCCCAGCCGGCAACGACATATTCACGCGCGGGATCAATCGGCGTATTGTCTTTCAGCAGCGTCATATTGGATATCCGCTGACCTATCTGCTTTTTGGGGTCTATGGTGTAACCTAAGCCGCCAACCCGGACCATGTCGCCACCCTGCTGGTAGTAGGGATCGGGATTGAAAAGATTATCGGCCACATCTTCAAAAATTTCTTTCAAAAATGCCCCGGTCATCTTGTTTCGATAGACCGCGGGATAGGTCATGGCACAGGTGTTATGAATATCTTCAACGGTTATCTCCTGGCCCGGCAGAAGACTTGGCCCCCACCTGAAACCAGGCGACAAGGCAATTTCAGCATCGCGTTCTTCCAGCAACGCCTGGCAAATGAGGTCATCCACCGTGCCATTGAAGTTTCCGCGGCGATATAGAAGACTATCAGTACGGCCAACTACTCTTTTAAGCTCGCTCTCGTAAGGAGCCCTGACCTTATCAACAATCGCCGTCATTTCCGGATCCGCATCGATGACGTCCGAGAATATCGGTATCAGGCGGTATTGATAACCCTGGAGTGCGCCATTGCGTACATCTAGATCGAGGCGGGAAACAAACTTGCCGTTTGATCCGGTGGCAACAATTAACGTTTTGCCGACCTTCAACGGCTGCGGCAGGGCATCATGGGTATGGCCACTCAAAATAACATCAATGCCTTTTACCTGGGCTGCCATTTTGCGGTCGACATCAAAACCGTTGTGAGACAGAAGGACGACGAGTTCAGCACCGGCGTCGCGAACCTTTTGCACCTGTTTGATGATTTCTTCCTCGCGAATGCCAAACGACCAGTTCGGTATCATCCAGCGAGGATTGGCAATCGGAGTATAGGGAAATGCCTGCCCGATAACGGCAATTTTCACGCCGCCACGTTCATACATTTTATAGGCGTCAAAGGCCGGTTCTTCCCATTCATTATTAAAGATATTGGCACCAAGAAAGGCGAAGGGAAGTTCTTCAACCAGTTCGGTTACCCTTTCAGCGCCCAAAGTGAATTCCCAATGTCCGGTCATGGCATCCGGTTTGAGCGCATTCATCACTTCAACCATATCAGCACCTTTGGTTTGAAGCGCTGTATAACTGCCGTGCCAGGTGTCACCACCGTCCAAAAAGAGGGTGTTATCCGCGCGCTCGGCCCGTATGTGTTTGAGAACCGTGGCGATGCGGTCAATGCCACCCATGCGGCCATATTGGCGGGCAAGGGATACAAAAGATTCCGAGGAAAGCGCATAAGCTTCGGGTGATCCGGCGGTAAGACCATAACGTTCGAGGAAGTCTGCACCGGTTATATGAGGCGGCTGGCCTTCGGCATCGCCAACACCGAGATTAATCGAGGGCTCCCGAAACCAGATAGGTTTGATCTGGGCATGAATATCAGTCAGATGCGCTAAGGTTACATTGCCGTATGGCGTGAAGTTGAGCAAATCCGACTGGGTCATCTTCTGTTGGGCAGCAAGATGGCTCCACGAAGCACTGCTCCCATAAATTGCGGCGGTGGCTGTAACAGCCTGCATAAATTCCCGGCGAGAAATCATCACCAAAATTCCTGATCAAAAATTTAACTGAACAAAGTCGTTCGGCATTCGGACAATATTGACCACCGGTCAGGATGAATACCGTCCTGACCGGTGGGATTTCGTAGCCCTTGCCAACTCGTTTTTAGAGTCTAGTTGCGGACTGCGGGACTTTCGACCTGCAGGCCTTTCCCGCGCTGGGCGAGATAAATTTCAAGTGCAACAAACTCATCAGAACCGCGCTTGTACGGTTTTGCCCGGATATTTTTCATGCACCCTTTAAAGCGGCGGTGCAGAGATCCGATTTTCTGCCATTTCAGGCGATAGGTTGGGAAACCATTCGATTGTCCCTGGCTTAAGAAGTCAGCCCGGATGAATTTGCCATAGTTGGCTTCATGACAACTTGCACAGGACATATCAAGCTGACCTACCCGAGTATAGTAAAGCTCTTTTCCACGTTTGACCCAGGGCTCCATCGGGCCGTCGGCCTGAACATTGACCGGCATTCCGCGCGATTGTTTGCGGACAAAAGTGGTCATGGACAGCATCTGATCAGATTCC
>JAJFHR010000226.1 GCA_021775515.1 Hyphomicrobiales bacterium
GGTAGACAAAACCATCATCAATTCCCGAACAGCCGTCGTGCACGTCAAAAGGGTTGACCAGAACGATGGACCCGGCAGGAGCATGATATGTCGTGCCTTCGCACCAGAAGGTTTCGATGCCGTGGGTGATTACGCCAATTGCATAACCACAGTGAATGTGCCGGTCAAAACTATGGTTGATAAAATGGGCATGTAACAGATCCGACCCGACATCGTCGGCGCGGGCGAACTTTGTCCATTCCTGTGGTTTCGATTTAGGATTCCGAGACATCTAAATCAGACCGATCCTTGTAATTTTTATCTGACGGGTACCTGTAAGAACCAATTCTCAAAAGTAACACGCAAACCGACAGGATCAAAATAGCACCGGTGGCGATGAGCAGATCCATTCTTGGTTGCTGATGCTCAATATTTACCAGGCCGATGAGCAGGCGGGTCAGGGCGGTGATGGCAACGTAAATCAAAAAACGCACGGGCATGCGGTTGGTTTTGAAATATATCCCGACGATGGCGCCTAATTCGAGATAGATAAACAAAAGCAGGATGTCTTCAACGCTGATATCCCCTTTTGATACCATGCCCAGGAAGGCATTAAAGGCGGCCCAGACAATGGTTGCTCCGATGGCAAACAAGGCAAGCAGGTGAAATCCTTCGACCAGCAGACTGCCAAAATCATCGGCAAAATCTTTGAGCCGGTTCAACAATCTTAGTGCCGCAGAACGGGGGTTTGTCATTTCGAAGCCCTTTCAAGAATTCGGATAGATTACTTCAAGGTTGTCGATAAGGCGCGTTGTGCCCAACAGGACGGCACCAAATATACGTAAAACTTCGCCAGCGTTGACCTTGTCAATGACCGGTTGCAGGGTGGATGCACGCCTTACTTCAATATAATCAACTTCAAAGCCCTGTTTCGCCAGCCGACCTTTTGCCGCAGCCAGTACTGCCGGTATATCTTCCTTTTGTATAATTTCTTCGGCGATTCTCTGAAGAGTTTGAACCAACAACGGAGCGGCTGAACGCTGTGACGAGGAAAGATAGGCATTGCGCGAGGACATCGCCAGACCATCTTTTTCGCGCACGATTTCGCCCGCTAAAATCTGTGTGGGGATGAAAAGATCGCCAACCATGGCGCGGATTACCATGAGTTGTTGGTAGTCTTTCTCGCCGAAGACCGCCAGGTCGGGCAAAGCCTGTAACAGCAATTTGCACACAATGGTTGCAACCCCGGTGAAAAAATGCGGTCGGGAAATGCCGCAAAGACTGTCAGAGAGACTATCAACCGTGACGCGGGTTGCGTCGTTTTCAGCGTACATATCGCCAGCAGCGGGGGTGTAAATCAGATGAGCGCCGCGTTGTTGCAACAACGCGGCATCGGCTTGATAGTTGCGTGGATAATTGTCGAAATCTTCATGCGGTGCAAATTGCGTTGGGTTTATAAATATACTGACAATGACACGATCGGCGCTGCTCAATGCAACATCGACGAGCGATAGATGGCCTTCATGCAGCGCCCCCATCGTTGGCACCAACGCTATTTTGTGGCCCTGATTGCGCCAGGCGCTTACCTGGCTACGCAGGTCCAAAACAGTCTTAACGGTAGGAACACTTTCAACCATAATCGCTGTTTATAACATTCGCCTGCAAAACGACAGCTCTCAATAAGTTTGGATGGTCGAATATACCCGGTAATCGCAACAGCAGAGGCAAAATAGTTTTTCTGAAATTTTCTCCCTCTGATAAAAATTCACGGGCAAAATTTCGAAAATTGATCATAATTAACCGCGCATTGTATTAGGCTGACCCTATTTATGAAGGATTGTTTATGTCGCTGAAAATTCCCGCACGAGACATTATCGCCCAAGGTTTATTCACACCGGAAAGCGAACTTGTCCCAAGTGTGGTGGAAAAGGCTCGTTTTGGCGCTAAGGAGCAAAACGAAATCGCTGAATTGGCCACCAAGCTGGTTCAGGCGGTGCGCGCGGGGCGGCGAAAATTCGGTCACGTAGACGCTTTCATGAATGAATATCAGCTATCGAGTGAAGAGGGCGTGGTATTGATGTGCCTGGCTGAGGCACTGTTGCGAATTCCTGATGCTGATACTGCCGACAAATTGATTGCCGATAAGATTGGCGAAGGAGATTGGGGTGAACACCTGGGCAAATCGTCCTCGTTGCTGGTGAATGCGTCAACCTGGGGGCTGATGTTGACCGGCCGGGTGGTGGAACTCACTGAAACTGCCGGACAAGACGTTTGGGGCTACCTTAAAACGGTGGTTCACCGTAGTGGTGAGCCGATTATTCGCCAGGCCATGCGGCATGCCATGCGCATCATGGGGCGGCAGTTTGTTCTTGGCCGCACAATTGATGAAGCTTTGAGCATCGCCCGGGAAAACGAAGCTGCAGGATACAGTCATTCCTACGATATGCTGGGCGAAGCAGCGATGACCGGGAGTGATGCCGAAGGTTATTTTGACAGTTATCGTGCCGCCCTTGAAGCACTCAGCCTTAGGGTTGCCGATAATCAGCAATCGGTGTTCACCAACCCCAGCCTTTCGGTAAAATTATCCGCCTTGCACCCGCGTTATGAAGCCTCAAAGGAAGCGCGATTGAAACAAGAGCTGCTGCCTCGTTTGGTTGAATTATGCCGGATGGCAAAAGCAGCAGACATCGGATTAACAATTGATGCAGAAGAGATCGACCGCCTCGATGTTAGTCTGGCGTTATTTGCCGATTTGGCGGCTGCACCGGAACTCTCAAGATGGGATGGTCTGGGATTGGCCGTTCAAGCTTACAGCCGCAGCGCCTTGCCGGTGCTGGAATGGCTCAAGGACCTGGCCGATGTAACGCACCGCAGAATACCGGTACGCCTGGTTAAAGGAGCTTATTGGGATAGCGAAGTTAAATGGGCGCAGGAATCTGGATATGCAACGTATCCTGTGTTCACGCGTAAATCTTCAACCGATGTGTCTTTTCTCGCCTGTGCCCGATACATGTGCGCCAACCGGGACAGATTTTATTGTCAGTTTGCCACTCACAACGCCCATACGGTTGCTGCTGTAATGGTGATGATGGGAAAATACCGCGACTTTGAATTTCAACGTCTGCATGGCATGGGTGAAGCGCTTTACAATGAGGTTGTCGGTGAGGGCGAGATGGCGGCCTCTTGTCGTATTTATGCGCCGGTCGGAGCTCATGAAGATTTGCTGGCCTACCTTGTGCGGCGGCTTTTGGAAAATGGCGCCAACACATCATTTGTCAATCGGCTGGCTGATGATGATGCCCCGATCGGGGAAATCATTCGAAATCCCGTCGAGCGAATTAGTTCGCTCAAATCATATCCTCACCCCAAAATTCCCGCACCCGTTGATATGTTGTTGCCGACACGCAAAAGTGCAGCCGGGCTTGCCTTGTGGGACAGTTCTATTCGGCAGCTGCTTTTAGCGGAAATAAATGCGGCATTGGGCGATTTTACAACTGCTCGAGCAATCGTCGGTGGTGAAGAGATTGAAGGGAGCGAGCAGGCCGTCAAATCTCCCCATGATCACCGTATCGAAATCGGGCAGGCATGTGAGGCGGATGGATCATCAGTTGCCCGCGCGGTAGAACTTGCGGCGGAGGCCCAATGGTCATGGGACCAGATCGGGGGAAATGCCCGGGCGGAAATTTTGGAGCGTGCCGCGGATCTTTACGAAATAAACAGATCCCGGCTCATGGCCCTGCTCGTTCGTGAAGCCGGCAAAACACTCGATAATGCTCTTGGAGACGTTCGCGTGGCCGTTGATTTTTTCCGCTATTACGCCCATCGCGCCCGCAAGGATTTTGCCGATGTGGAAGAACTTGCCGGGCCGACCGGTGAGTTAAATCAAATTCGTCTGCACGGGCGCGGAGTCTTTGCCTGTATCTCGCCATGGAATTTTCCATTGGCGATTTTTACCGGACAGATTTCCGCCGCGCTTGCCGCCGGAAACGCTGTGGTGGCAAAACCGGCAGAACAGACACCGCTTATAGGCTTTGAAGCTGTCAAGCTCATGCACGAAGCCGGTGTGCCCGTCGATGTCCTGAGCTATGTGCCGGGACGCGGTGATGTGGTTGGGGCAGCATTGGTCGATCATCCGCAAATTGCCGGAGTTGCGTTTACCGGATCAAACGAAACAGCCCGGGCAATTCAAATTTCGCTGGCCCGGCGTGAGGGTGCCATCGTTCCGCTGATAGCTGAAACCGGCGGGATCAATGTCATGATCGTTGATAGTTCCGCGCTGACGGAACAGGCGGTGGGTGATGTTGTTCACTCAGCCTTTGACAGCGCCGGGCAACGCTGCTCGGCGGCCCGTGTTATGTTTGTGCAAGATGATGTGGCGCAACGCACATTTTCGATGCTCAAGGGTGCGATGGAAGAATTGAGCATCGGTGACCCGTTGGATTATTCTACCGACGTCGGTCCGGTCATCGATGCCGAGGCCAAACAACACTTGGACGGCCACAAGCAAAATATGATGCGATCTGCCGATTGCCTGATCGATTTGCCGCTGCCGGGGAAAACCGGGCAGGGAACTTACGTCTCTCCGGCGGCTTATGAAATTAACCGCCTTGAAGTGTTGAAGCAGGAAGTGTTTGGACCGGTTTTGCATCTCATTCGCTATAAGGCGGATCGGTTGCCGGAGGTTTGCCAGGCCATCAATAATTCCGGGTTTGGTCTCACCCTGGGCCTTCATACGCGCATTAACTCGACGGTGGATTACATTCGCGACCACGTCAAAGTAGGTAATTTTTACATCAATCGCGATCAGATCGGCGCCGTCGTCGGGGTTCAGCCCTTTGGCGGTGAGGGTCTGTCGGGCACCGGACCAAAAGCTGGCGGCCCACGTTATTTGCACCGGTTTGCCGTTGAGCGCGTTCAAAGCACAAATATTACCGCTTCCGGTGGCAACGCCCATTTAATGACGCTTGAGACCGGTGATTAGCACTGCTGAGATTTTCTCCAGGCACTTGTGTTGAGGTGTTTCCTATGTCTACATAGGTGCCGGTTTAATTCGATGAAAAGGCGGAAAAGTGATTTCCCTGCAACCTCCAATTTGTGACTTTGGCTGGCGTGCAGCCGATTTCGATCTGCTGGCAACCGATGGCAAAAATTATTCGCTGAGCGATGTTCGCGGGCCAAATGGCACGCTGATAATGTTCATCTGCAATCATTGCCCCTATGTCATCTCTGTGATTGATCGGATTGTGCGGGATGCAAGAGACCTTCAGGAGCTAGGCATCGGCATTGCGGCAATTTGCGCAAATGATGCCGTGGCTTATCCGGCCGATTCATTTGAGAAAATGAAACATTTTGCTGCTGAAAACGGTTTTACATTTCCTTATCTGCATGATGAAAGCCAGCAAGTGGCACGGGCGTACAATGCGATTTGCACGCCGGACTTTTTCGGATTTGACGCCGATCTTGCTTTGCAATATCGCGGG
>JAJFHR010000227.1 GCA_021775515.1 Hyphomicrobiales bacterium
CCAACTTTCATGTCACCCGCGGCCATCGATACCCCTGCCCGGTTCTATCGGAGGCAACATTCTTGCAGGGTATTCAGCGAAAAAATTGGTGCGGGCGGCGAGAGTCGAACTCGCACGGACTTGCGTCCTCAGGATTTTAAGTCCTGTGTGTCTACCATTCCACCACGCCCGCACGAACCTCAGGACTTGAGGAGATATTTAACAGCGCTGGTGATAGGACGCCAGGGCATGGTTTGTCCAGTGACAACCGTATCACCTGCGGCAAAAATACATTTGACCTGCAGATTTCTTCGCCAGCCTTATTATCGGCCAGCCTCACTTTCAGCGACGAGCTTGTTAAGAGCCGCCTCCGCATTGCCTAGTGCGGTTTCATCGGCGGACCTGGCAACCAGATTTGTACCGATTCGGTCTTTTTCATAGAAGGGATAACTGGCGAGAGAAACATTGGGAAACCGGCCTTGAACTTCCTCTAACGCTGCAGCAATCCAGCCTTCGCCAATTTCACATCGAACGGACCGGCTCATGATCTTACTGCCTCCTTCGAGGCGGTCTGAAAGTTTGACCATCATCGCCTGCATGATTTTGGGAACGCCGGCGAGAACAAACACATTTCCGATTTGAAACCCCGGGGCTTTGCTGACGGGATTTTCTATCAGCCTTGCTCCTTCTGGGATGCGCGCCATGCGCATGCGGGCAGCATTGAGGTCGTTTTCATCATAGCGCTGCTGCAAAATGGCGACGGCTTCTGCATTGAAATCAATGCTGACATTAAAAGCTGCGGCAATTGCATCGGCAGTAATGTCATCGTGAGTTGGCCCAATCCCGCCAGTGGTAAAAACATAATCATATTGCGCGCGCAGGGCATTAACCGCCTCGACGATGCGGGATTGTTCGTCGGGCACCACCCGGGCTTCTTTGACGTGAATGTCGAGTTCAGCTAGAAATTCCGCTAAGAAGCCCAAATTTTTATCTTTGGTCCGCCCCGACAGCACCTCGTCGCCAATCATGACTACTGCTGCTGTTACGAACCTCATTTTTTGTTCGACCATACTCATCACCTCAAATCAGCGCGTTTTCTTTGGCAGCATATACGCGCTACATCACAAGTGCGAAACAATCTTGCTGCGAGACAAATTCACGCTTATGGTCCGCAGCCAGCCTTCAACAATAAGATTTTGAACAATCTCCTGCTATGAATTTTTCTTCGCCCCTGATCACCGGTCGGCTGATAAAACGATACAAGCGTTTTTTGGCCGATGTTGAACTTGATAGCGGAGAAATCGTAACGGCGCATTGTGCCAACCCGGGCTCAATGATGGGATTGATGCAGCCAGGCTCGCGGGTCTGGTTGTCGATCAGTGACAATCCTAAACGCAAGCTAAAATATTCCTGGGAGTTGCTGGAAGTCGACCTTGGTAGGGGCCCTCACCTTGTGGGAATTAATACCAATCATCCCAACCAGATTGTCGCCGAAGCTGTTGAAGCCGGGCGAATTGCGGAATTGTCCGGGTATAAATCTCTTAGGCGCGAAGTGAAATACGGCACCAACAGCCGCATTGATATTCTTCTTGAAGATGAGGTTAAGCCGGATTGTTATGTTGAGATTAAAAATGTGCATCTCATGCGACAGGCAGGCCTTGCAGAATTTCCCGATTCAGTAACCGCTCGCGGTAGAAAACATCTCAATGAGCTTGCCGCCTATGTGGAAAAAGGCTGCCGCTGTGTGATGTTTTATCTCATTCAGCGGCCAGATGCCGAAAGGTTTTGCCTGGCCAGAGATATTGACCTTGAATATGCGCAAACTTTTGACCAAGTTATACGTTCAGGTGTTGAGGCATACGCCTATTCCTGTACACTGTCGCCTCAAGGAATAGTGTTGGATAAACCGGTATTAATCGAAACGAAACAAAACTAATCCTCAATCGAACCTGATCCGGCGTTACTTAAACATAGGTCGGTCAAACCAATAAGAGACGAGACAAACATGAGCTATGTTGATGCTGTAACCGCGCCCAAGCGTAATACCGGTCAGATCAAACTTCACGGGCCAGGGGCATTTGCCGCCATGCACAAGGCCGGGCGGTTGGCTGCCGAAGCACTGGACATGCTTACTCCTCATGTGGTGCCTGGTGTTACGACCAAACGGCTTGATGATCTTGCCTATGAATTCGCCTGTGATCACAACGCCTATCCGGCCACGTTATTTTATATGGGATTTACCGGATCAATCTGCACCTCGATCAACCATGTGGTCTGCCACGGCATTCCCGGTGAAAAGGTGCTTAAGGAAGGTGACATCGTCAATATTGACATCACTCTCATTGTTGATGGCTGGCACGGTGATACCAGCCGCATGTATCCTGTCGGCGCGGTTTCGCGGCGGGCCGAGCGCTTGATGGAGATAACCTATACGTCTCTTATGAAAGGATTGGAGGCCATTAAACCCGGCGGCCATACCGGCGATATCGGCTCAGCTATTCAAGCTTATGCTGAAGAAGAGCGCATGAGCGTTGTCCGTGACTTCTGTGGTCATGGGCTGGGCCGGTTGTTTCACGATGTGCCCAATATTTTACATTATGGCCACAAGGGCGAAGGTGTTGAATTGCGGGAAGGTATGTTGTTTACGGTTGAACCCATGATCAATGCCGGTAAGCCGCACGTTAAAATCCTCTCTGATGGCTGGACGGCCGTTACCCGCGATAAATCGCTTTCTGCCCAGTTTGAGCATACTGTGGGAGTAACTGCGACGGGCTGCGATATTTTTACAATATCCCCAAAAGGCCTGCACAAACCTCCCTACACTCTGACAACTTAACAGATTTCCTGATAAGCTCATTTGATGAGTGACACCACACCTCCAAAACAAACAGGTAAACCGCACTTTTCCGGCCATCGCGACCGTTTGCGCGAAAGGTTTCGCAAAGGCGGCAGCGATGCCCTGCCGGATTATGAACTGCTCGAACTGATACTGTTTCGCGCCTTGCCAAGACGAGATACCAAACCATTGGCAAAATCACTCATCGAACGGTTCGGCAGTTTTGCTGAGGTGATTTCGGCCAACCCGGAAAGATTAAGCGAAATCAAAGGCATTGGCCAAAATGTTATTACCGAGTTGAAACTTATCCACGCCTCTGCCTTGCGGCTTTCGCAGGGCGAGATCATGCAAAAACCTGCGATGTCTTCTTGGTCGGCGCTGATTGATTATTGCCGGGCCAGCATGGCCTTTAACGAAAAAGAGCAATTCAGAATCCTGTTTTTGGACAAGAAAAATGTGCTAATTGCCGATGAAATTCAGCAGGAAGGAACTGTAGATCACACCCCGGTCTACACGCGCGAAGTTGTCAAGCGCGCCCTGGAGCTTGCCGCCTCCGGCATCATTCTCGTTCACAATCACCCCTCCGGCGATCCGACACCGTCACGTCCCGATATCGATATGACGAGAAAAATTATCGAAGCGGCAGAAAAGCTGAACATTAAAATTCACGATCACATCATCGTCGGGAAACAGGGCCATTCGAGTTTTCGCGGTCTCGGGTTGATATAAGTTCCTCACGTTGTTTTGTAATTTTCCGCCACATTCTCGTGTTATTGTGAGGTCTGGACCGAACCTGGCCGCACGATCAAGACCGGAAAATGTTGATGTCAAAACTTATACGCGCGTTGGCGCTGGGGATTTTTCTGCTGTTTCTGGCACCTCTTGCGGTTCATGCCGTGGTCTATTCGCAAAACCCCTGGCCAAAAAATTACCACGTGGCCAATTGGTCCAGTTCGGGCATTTTGCCCGTACCGACGGCGCGTGGCGATGCAATGATTAAGATTTACACAGCACGCACCGGGCGCTGGAAGGGCATATTCGCCGTTCACAGTTGGCTGGTGATGAAGCGGCAATCTGAGACCGAATATAGCCGCTATGATGTTGTTGGATGGGGGCAGCCGGTAAGGCGCAACGGTTTTCCTGCCGATGGATTTTGGTATTCATCCATGCCGGAGCTGCAATTTGAACTCTCCGGCAAACAGGCGCAGGCCCTTATTCCCAAAATTGAAAAGGTAATCCGCAAATATCCTTTCAACCAGTATGGCAGTTACCGGTTATGGCCGGGGCCCAACAGCAACTCATTCATTGCCTACGTGTTGCGAAATGTTCCCGAATTGCAAACCACATTGCCGCCAACCGCTGTGGGGCGCGACTTCATCGGTTATAACAGTTGGATTTCTCCCACGCCAAGCAATACCGGTTGGCAAATCTCCTTGAAGGGATATGCTGGCTTGAGCCTGGCTGCGGTCGAAGGTTTAGAAATAAATCTCCTCGGTCTGGTGAGTGGAATAGATATTCTCAACCCGGCGATAAAACTGCCCGGTTTCGGCAGATTGGGAATGCCACGTCCAACCAACCCGCCCTCGTAGCGAGTCGCACAGCAAAAATAAAATCAAATAACCGATCATTCTTAAGTTGGAAACTAGGGTTCCAATGCTGGTTTTGGAGAAAAAGTCCGTGAGAGCGTCGGAATGACGCAGGGTTCTTTTGATACGATGCCTTGCGTGCCTTCAAATAAACAAATTTGGGCTGTCAAAGAAGATTTCGGGGAAAATTTTCCAACACCAGAGTGATTTGAGTATTATAGTTGAGAGCTTGACGACTACAGGCATACTCATTGTCGAAAATTAAAAAGGGGGTCAGCCGTGGAAAATGCGCTGGGACTAATGGGCGGTCAGGCAACGATGATCGCTATCACCGTATTTGTGATGATACTGGGTTTGGGCGCGCTGCTGGCCGCTGTTTTCTGGCCAAAGCGCTGGCGTATGAAATATCGCATGGAAGTGATATTTGTCGGCCTCCTTGCGGCAATGGTGTATTATGCCGATTGGAAAAGCACCGAAATTTACACAGCTTATCAAAAAGATTTTCGCGCTGAGCAGGCTGTTTCCGGCCAGGTCGTTGAAAAAGATGACAAGGCATTTGACAGAACCCTAACCGTCGTGTCGTTCCAGTGGGGATTTGCCTTCCTCACCGAGGACAATGAAATCAGCCGCAATGCCGCCGTCGTCAAACCCAACGAGAAGGTATTGTTTAACATATTAAGCAATGACGTAATCCACGGCTTCAATATACCGGTAGCGGGAATTACTGCTGAAATTGACCCTGGTGAGCCGCGCCAGGTGTGGATTAGAGCCCCGCAAAAGCCGGGAAAATATTTGATTCAGTGCGTAAACTATTGTGGCGTTGGCCACGCGCAAATGAAAGCTTGGCTGGTGGTTGAAGGCGAAGTACCTACTGCAAAAATGACTGTCGGAGAAAAATCCAATGGCGCATGAACTTGACATTGAACGGATGGGGGGACGTCCGCACTGGACGCCCGAAGATGTAATTGGCAACATGTCGTTGAAAACACTTATGTTTTCAAATGATTACCGCCATATCGCGCTTAAAGGCATTTTGACCTCACTGGTAATGCTGGCCCTGGGCGGTACTTTTGCGATCATTTTTCGCACTGAACTGGCGCTGCCCGACATCCAGTTTTTGAGCGCGCGGCCCTACATGTCGCTGATGACATTGCACGGCATGTTTATGGTGTTCGGCTTTGTCATTCCGATTGTAATCTCAATCTGTTATTACATGATGCCTAAAGTTCTGGGCACAGAACGCCTGATTTGGGCGAGTGGCGCACAATGGAGCTATTGGACACTGATCGCCGGTGCGGTATTGCTAATTATCAGCCGTCCCGATTTCACCTGGACTTTCTATCCGCCGATGTCGCTGCGTGTCGGTGGAGGTTTGATCTGGATGGGTTACCTGGCCATCGTCATGGTCGCCATTTCCGAATTTTTGGCTGGAGCCGTACTACTTAAGAACGCTTTGGAGGCTGCCAAAAAGGGTTGGAAAACCATGCCATTGATGGGATGGGCGATGGCTGCTGAAGGTGTGCTGTTGGTCGGCTCAACTCCAATGCTCGGCGTTGTCGGTGCCGTTATGTTGACGGATTGGCTTGAGGTAACAGCGTTGTTTGACCCTGCCCGCGGCGGCAGTGTCATGACCTTCATGTTCTCTTTCTGGTTTTACGGCCATCCTGCCGTTTATTTGCCGCTGGTACCGGCTATCGCCATTCTCTATACGGTATTGCCGTGGATTTTGGGGCGGCCGATGTGGAGCTACATGTCGGCGGTTACAGCGTTTATTTTGCTGACTGTTCTGTCTTTTGTGGTTTACCCGCACCATTTCCAGCCAGCATTTTCGGTTTCCGGCTGGCTGCAGCGGACCACCCAGATCTTGACCTTGCTGATTTTTATCCCCAGCACCTTGCACGTGTTCAACTGGATCGCGACGCTGTGGAGTGACCCGATCCCGGCATCAGCCCGGCGCAGCGTGGTGTTCAAGTTTTTTATCTCGGCAATTGCCTTCCTGATCTATGGTGGCGTCACGGCGTATTTGAACGCCCAAATCTCTGTGGATAGCAACTTCATCCACAATACTTATTGGATTCCGGCACATTTCCACGCCATGTTCATGGGATTTGTTGGTCAAATGGCGGTGGCTGGCATTTACTATCTCTACCCTTACTTCACCGGGCGTATGTATAATCAGGCCATGGCGAACACCCATTTCTGGCTTTGGCAGGTGGGAATTTTCACCAAGGTTACGATGATGTTTGCTCTTGGCTATGCTTATTTCCCCCGCTGGGTGGTTGATTACCTGGACCTGCCGGAGTGGAGTTCGTCACAGCTGGTGCTTACCGGCGGAGCCTATCTGATTGGCCTGGGTTTCATCGTTTTTGTTTTCAATGTCGCCTGGAGTGCCCGAAGCGGGCAAATATCTCCTGCAGATCCTTGGCCGGTTGAACATGAAGATGCCGCTGCATCCGCAGTGCCTGCAGAATAAAAGGAAAACACTCATGATTAGATTTTTTGTTCTAGCTGGTATCGCCGGGGTCGGGATAGCCGCTTACCTTACGGTTTTTGAAACAACTGCCTATCAGACATCTCCAGTGACAAGTCAACTTGCCCGGTTTCAGGCTGAAGGTTTGACGCCCGATGCAAATGCGGTCACGGAAAACGAGGAGGTTGAGCACGGTATTTTCGAGGTGCCACCAGAAGACGAACTTGAGCTCAAAAAGATTACCGCAGCTGGCGGAATGGACATGGGTGGAATGAACATGCCCATGGGCGATGATGCCGCCAAGGCGCCGATGAAAATGGAAGGTGACGCTGAAATGCCGATGGCTGAGGATGGCAAAACCGCCATGAAAATGGAAGGCGACGCTA
>JAJFHR010000228.1 GCA_021775515.1 Hyphomicrobiales bacterium
ATAGGCAGAAAATTCAGCGCCACCAGACTCAGCCAAAACCTTCGTAATCGCCGCCGTCAGCGTCGTCTTACCATGATCAACATGCCCAATCGTCCCAATATTACAATGGGGCTTCGTACGCTCAAACTTCTCCTTAGCCATCGAAGTCTTCTTTCCTCTTATAAATTTTGCCGCCTAGTTTCTATAGCGTCATCATTTGATCAGTTATTGCGCACTATTGCGCATTCAAAATCGTTTCAACCTCATCGTCCGCGCATTTCCAAACCTGAATTGCTCAACCGGCGTTGACAACGGTTTGGAGCGGGTGAAGGGAATCGAACCCTCGTATTCAGCTTGGAAGGCTGCTGCTCTACCATTGAGCTACACCCGCATTCCACCAACACACATCACCACATGGTGGAGAGGGTTGGATTTGAACCAACGTAGGCATAGCCAACGGGTTTACAGCCCGTCCCCTTTAACCACTCGGGCACCCCTCCATTTTGGTGATATCTGGCCCAATGCGCAAACGAGCCCATTCGAAGCAACCAAATGGGACTCGCGCATGGGCTTTATCTTAGGGCTAAGCTCCCCTGTCAACAGTAAAATTTCACCACGGGTTATTTTTTGCTCAGGGAACATTGGCAAAAATGCAAAAAACAATAGTTTTTACCACTTTACCGCGGGGAAATGTTAACCACAATCCGATCTAAATTACAAGAAACGATCCGTTTCCGGGACATTTTAGTCCACTTCACCAACTTAACGGTTGGAATTGGATAATAATATCCGTCTGTGGATTTTCAACAAATAATTAGGCCACAGCTTTAAAGTTCGATAGATCGATAAATACAGTTACCTCAAACCGGTTTGCCGGACCTACAAGCTGCAGCAAAATTATAGGGTGTTAAGATGACTGGACTTAGCGAACGCGAACAACAGATTACCGCTTGGCTGGCCACGCAGCACGATGAGATGATTGATTTGCTTGAAGATGTGGTCGGCATTGACAGCGGCACATATGACAAAGCAGGTGTTGATGCCGTAGGTGACCGGTTTATCCAGTTTTTCAGCGAACATGGCATAGCAACAAGCATCATCAAGGGTGACGAATTTGGCAACGGCATTCGCGCTTGCGTTGGCGAAGATGATGGCCGTACCGCCGCAGCTTTGATGATGGGACATCGCGATACCGTATTTCCCAAAGGCGAAGTAGCGGACCGCCCTTTCAGGATCGAAGGTAAGCGCGCCTATGGTCCAGGTGTTAGCGACATGAAATGCGGGCTGGTCATGAACGCCTTTGTGTTGTTAGCGTTTCATAAGTTTGGCAGCCCCAGCAGTGGCCCCCTGGTCGCCCTGTTCACCGGTGATGAAGAAATCGGATCACCGTTTTCAAAAGCTATCATTGAGGCAGAAGCCCGCAACGCCAGATATGTTCTTAATTCTGAACCGGGCCGCGCGCCGGGAGCCGTCGTTACCGGGCGAAAGGGCGGCGTATTCATGCATTTAGAAGTTTTCGGCAAAGCGGCTCATTCGGGCGGTGCGCCGCAAGATGGTTGCAGTGCAATCGGCGAAATTGCCCATAAAATTACCACCCTTCACGCCCTAACTGATTTCAGCCGCGGAATAACGGTCAATGTTGGTCTCATTTCAGGCGGTCTTTCGGTCAATATGACGGCGCCTTACGCAGAAGCCAGAATTGACCTGCGTTACACAACAGAGAAAGAACGCGAAGAGGCAATGGCTGCGATTGAAAAAATAGTTTCAAACTGCACCGTCGATGGCACCTCGGCATCATTTTCTGTTGCTGGAGAATTTTATCCTCTGGAGCCAACGCCGGAACAGAGTGCCCTTTTCAATTGTTATGGATCAGCAGCTCAGCAACTGGGCATTAATCACATTGAGGCAATATTTACTGGAGGCTGTGCTGATTCAGGATTTGCAGCTGCCGTTGGAACGCCGACGATCTGTGGCGTTGGCCCGGTTGGCGGCAAAGCCCATACGCCAGAGGAATTTCTGGAAGTTGACACATTTGTGACGCGGGCACAGGTGGCCGCGATTACGGTTTGCCGTCTTGATGCCAAACATTAAGCCGCCGGCACAGGCTGATTCCTTTGGGTAAAACGATTTTTATGCTAGAGGATATTTGACATGCTGATGAAGTTTTTTGCACCAAGGCGAAAAATAATAGCTGCGATACTTGCCACTATTTACATTCTCGCAACCTTCGGCATATGGCTGGTCGGTATCGTTCCCTATGTTGGAACCGCTATTTTTATTGCCGGTTTATGGATCTGGCTCGCTCCGGCTATCGTGTTCGAATGGACCGGCTATTTCCGCTATCACGAATTTGGCGGCTCCCCTACCGGCTGGCAGGGCCATTTGATTATGTTCGCCTTCTATTTTGCCATTGCTACTTTAATCTCCCTGCCTTTCGGCAAAAAACAGCCGAAAAATAAGAGCTAGGTCGGTTATGCTCAATGTACCATAAGTTGTATACTTTATTTTTTGCTCGCAAACATTTATTAACCAGTTTCGCTCACCTTATTGCATATTAATTTGATGGGTGAAGATTATTATTGACTTGGCAATTGAGTTTTTCGTCACCTGTTATCTTCTTTTTTCGAATAAGGGGGAAACCGACGCATGGCCCGCGAGACCTCACTAACAGGTGTAGAGCAGTTCTTCGACGATAATGAATTGATTGTAAGCAAGACCGACCTTAAAGGTAATCTGGTCTATACCAACGATGTATTCCTGCGCATCGCTGGATATTCTGAAAAGGAATGTATCGGCCAGCCGCATAGTATGATCCGCCATCCCAACATGCCACGCAGCATATTTGCTGTTCTTTGGGAGACAATCCAGGACGGCCGGGAAATTTTTGCTTACGTCATGAACCGCTGCAAGAACGGCGACCATTACTGGGTGAATGCGCATGTCACACCAAGCCGGGATGGGGCTGGAACTGTGTTGGGATTTCACTCTAATCGCCGCGTTCCTGACCGCAATATTCTCGAAGGCACCATTATGCCGCTATACGAGAAACTGCTGGCGGAAGAAAACAGCCATTCAAACCGCAAAACAGGAATGCAGTCTGCAATGGCAATGATCACCGATCTCCTGAAGGATCGAAATCAGGAGTACGACGAATTCATTGCAAGATTATAGGTCTACAGCTGCTTCTAAAAATAACCCGTAATGAAAATTTGATCAGGAAAGTTCAGCAACATGTTTTCCTCTAAATATAAATCAGCTGTCTCAAAGGCAGTAGGTGTATGCGAAGCTGTGGCAGACGGAGATTTTGAAGCACGTATCGTCGGCATTACCGAAACTGGTGAAGCAGGACGCCTGCTTCACGCTATCAACCGCTTAATTGACCGGTCTGATGCTTACGTCCGCGAAACACGCGCTTCTCTCGAATATGTAGCCGCAAACAAATATTTCCGGCGTATCTCGGAAAAAGGCATGAGCGGGGCCTTTGGTGAAGCCGCCGGCGTCGTTAATAATGCTATGCAATCAATGGAACAACGCGTCACTGATTTCACTGGCATTGTCGAAAATTTCGAAAATCAGATGACTGAAGCCGTCGGGTCCGTCAACAACGCTGCTGGTGAATTGGAGACCTCTGCTCAATCAATGAATGGCATTGTCGATGCCGCTAGCAAGCAGGCGACAACTGTTGCTGCTGCGGCAGAAGAAGCATCCGCCAATGTTGGCTCTGTTGCCGCGGCCACCGAAGAAATGACAAAGTCGGTAAGTGAAATCAATCAGCAAGTAACCCAATCCTCTAACATTACAGCCGAAGCAGTCGCGGAAGTGCAGCAGACCAACATGGATATCAGCAACCTGTCGGAAGCATCGGAGAGAATTGGCGAAGTGGTTTCACTTATTACCGATATTGCCGAACAGACCAATCTTCTGGCCTTGAATG
>JAJFHR010000229.1 GCA_021775515.1 Hyphomicrobiales bacterium
GCCGGGATTTTGCGCCATTACCCGGCGTACTCCGCGGCTGATTTCAACCGCATCGCCGTAGTGTGGTTCAAATTCCTGATTTATGGAACTTTGTGACATAGGCTCTGTTTTGCACAAACTTGTTCGCGGTTACAATAGTTAAGAAAACCCGGGCTTGTTTTCTACCGCCCAGCACAATATACAAATGTTTACCTGGCGTGGTCATTGGCTGACGCTGGAAAGTAGAAACCCACCATTTGATAGGGCTTGGCATGGCAAATATACCGACAGCACCCGCCACATTGGCGGCGGCCATATGGACAGAAGAAAAATCCACTGCTTTTTTGCGCAATACCATTCTCGCGATTGCGGGAACCTTGCTCATCTGGCTAAGTGCCAAAATACAAATCCCTTTTATTCCCGTGCCTTTAACGATGACAACCCTGGTAATCCTGCTCATTGGCGCCGCCTATGGCTGGCGGCTGGGCCTTGCGACTGTCGCCCTCTACCTGGCCGAAGGTGCCGCAGGTCTGCCGGTTTTTGCCGGCACACCCGAAAAAGGCATTGGAATTGCCTATATGATGGGCAGCACCGGCGGCTATCTCGCCGGTTACCTGTTGGCTGTCGCCGCCGTTGGCTGGCTGGCCGAACGGGGTTTTGATCGCAATATATTCACCACGGCTTTTGCGATGTTGACCGGCAATATTCTGATTTATGTCCCCGGCCTGTTGTGGTTGCAAAGCCTGATCGGCTGGGAGAAATCGATCATCTACGGCTTGATGCCATTCATTTATGGCGATCTCACCAAACTTGCACTCGCTGCCGCTATTTTGCCGGGCGCATGGTACATGGTCAATAAAGCCCGAGGGTCAAAATAAACCATCACGGGTTTCTTTGGCGGGCTTCGAGATGATGTTTGTGCCAAAACATGAAGGTGGACTGGCGGCCTATTTCAAAGGCGGCTGGAAATTTTTCAGAAAGATTTCCGACCACAAAACCGGTATTGAGGCCACTGTAAACGGTACGGTAGTTTTCAGCGGCAATCGGCAGATCCTGAATTACGCCGAGATCGGATCAATGGAATATGGCGGCTACAAGGGCCAGGCCAGGCAAAATTATCTCTACCAATTTACCTCACCCGCGACCGCGAGGGTTTTGTTCAAAACCAATCGATTGTTCCATGAACTAGACTTGTCTACTGGTCAGTCAGAAGTTGGTCATCTGTGTCAGCAAGATCGCTATGACGGGCACTATCGCCTGCGCGATGCGGCCAATTGGTCATTAGATTGGAAAATCGTTGGGCCGAGGAAAAACTGTTTTATTTCAACAGACTATCACCGAATGTAAAGTTAAAGTACTGGATGAATTGGGCGAATCAAATTACGAAAAAATTCGTCCAAGCAATTGAAAAATAACAACATCTTCCGGTTTCCGGAAATTCGGCGAAAAACACCCCTTTTAAGCCTTGTTTTGGCAGTTGAAAATCTGTCTAAGAGGGGAAATTTCGCTGTAATCGTGTCCGTTACTGCTTCTTTAGTTGAACGGCATCCGTCCTTCTGATTGCAGTAGTTTCCGCCCTGTATCCGTCAGCCGAACGATGGTGCCCCGGCCTTTCTGCCGGTCGCGAACCACTAGACCGTGATCAATTGCATCTTCCCAGATTGGTAATCTGGGGCATGATGTTCGCCAAGTGTCCATCACCTCGTCATAGGTTCTTGGATGCCTGGCAACCCATTCGATCAAATCAAGCACCAACGACTTATTTTCCAGCATTTGATGGCTCTTAGCTTCTGACCAATGAAAAATGAATAGTCGAAATTACCATCTAGGACAAGTTTGCTGCCAAGGTTTCACCTTCAGTCTTTTGTTTTCAGACTTAGCAATCTGGAAGAATCCCGTATCTCGCGGACCAGCTTTTTAACAAGTGTGGGCGCGAAATTTTCAAATTCGTTGACCCGCATT
Organism: Hyphomicrobiales bacterium; assembly: GCA_021775515.1. Classification (GTDB taxonomy): domain Bacteria; phylum Pseudomonadota; class Alphaproteobacteria; order Rhizobiales; family JAJFHR01; genus JAJFHR01. The sequence goes on from JAJFHR010000229.1 coordinate 1,942, forward strand.
AAAAAGGCTCCAGGTCCGCCGATTACATAACGCTGGTAATGACGGGCAACCCCGACCGATGGGCTGAAACCTTTCGGATCTGGCCGTGAGGATAAAATCGGCAACCCATTAATGGTTATGCCGCCAGCAATGGCATCGTCGCGGGCATCCCACACCGGCCTGCCGTCGCTGTTGGGACCATCGCCGGAGATATCTATCACTGCCCGCGGAGAGCTATATGAATTGCCCCTTATTTTTTGTACAGCAAAATCAATAAGAGCGCTGATTGAGGTCGCCGGAGCTGTGCTGATGGCTGTTTTTGCAAGCCTATCAACAAACAACCGGGCGCTTGTTAGATCCTTGATGACTTGCCAATCCACCACAATACGCTGATAGGATATTCCGGCATATTCAACATAAACAACAGCAATACGTCTTTTCGGACCGGATGTTATTGCCTCAATGACATAAGGATGAACCAGCGCAGAAATATACCCCTGTTTTTGCAGGCGCGCTTCTACTGCATCAACACTGCTTGAGACATCCACTGCAAGGACCAGCTCAAGGTCGACCTGCTGAGCAAGACTGCTATTGGCAAACAAAATGCCGCCGAAAATTGGCATGAGACAAACCAGGGCAATCCTTGTAAACCTTGCTTTGATCACCATGACAATTGCTCCAGAGGTTGATTTATGACGCAGTTTACACAAGACAGGCCGCGCCGGCCAACAAACCTATGCCGTTCCTGGCTGTTTGTGCCAGGTGCTGAGCACGAAGCACATCAGGCCGCTCTTGAAAGCGGTGCCGATGTTATTTTGGTTGAGCTTGAAGATTTTACGCCACCCGAAAAACGCCAAGATGCACGTAAGTTGATTGCCGATATATTTGCCGCAGCGCGTGCCCGAAACATTGTGGTTGGCGCTCGGATCAATCTCTTGGAAAGTGCTGATGGTCTGCTGGATTTAGCCGCGGTGATGGCAGCTCACCCGGAT
>JAJFHR010000230.1 GCA_021775515.1 Hyphomicrobiales bacterium
CTGCTCCAGTCGGTCCCAAAGATTAGGATCAAGTTTGGCCGATACCGAAATCAGCCCGGAGAGTTCAGGTGCATCAAAAAAATCTTCTCTGTCCACATAGCGGTCGATCATCCCATAAAGAGTGGGAACACAAAAAAAATGCGTAGACCGTTCAGCCTTTACCAATGACAGATATTTGTTCATGCGTCCCAGTTCAAACTGTTCGGGCCGAACAAGTGTCGCAGCGCAAAAAGCAGCCAGAATTGGCCCCTGAATCATGCCATCTGCGTGGGGCAATACCAGACCGTTAAACAGGCGGGAATTTTCTGACACCTCAAAAAGGCGCGTGAGCGTCGCCAACTGGGCGGCCAAATTACCATGTGAAATAACCACACCCTTCGGATCAGACGTCGTGCCGGATGTAAACAGAATATAAGCGGTCTGATCATCATGCTGAGTATAACACGGCTCACGAGATGTATCTTTGGCGATCTCCACAGCAAGCGATTGATCCTTGCCATTTCGAAACTGATTAAGAAATTTTACCGGTGCACTGCCGCTATAAACGGCATCTTCAACCCAGCATTCCTTGGACCGTTTCCGGTCAGTTACCACCAGTGCCGGTTTTGTCAGCAGCGCGATTGCCGCAAGCCGAAATTCAGGAGTTTCCGGCGCCAATACAATCGGGACTTTGCCATCCAGCAAGGCGGCAAGAAAAACGCTAAATCCAAGCCATTCATCCGCCGTGACGATCAGAATGTTATCGCCAGCAGAAAGCTTGCGCCGGTGAAACAGGCCAAACAATCCACGAAGGGTCGTAGCAAGCCTGTCATAGCTGTATGTTTCGCGCGGCGAAACCCAAAATTCCTTTTCACCTGCGGAAGAAATAGTTGCGTATAATTTTTCAGCTAAAGACTGCATATCCTCTATTCTCCGTCTTCCAGGCTCAATGAGCTGTTGTGGATATTAAAAGCCCTTTCCACGGCAGGATTACCGGCAACAAACTTGTCATCTTCTACATTTTTGCGCACCAGTGATCCACCCGCGACAACGACATTTTTACCAATCCGCACGTCCGGTAAAATCGTCGCCCCTACGCCGATCACTGAATTTTCACCTACTCTGATATTGCCCGCCAATGTAGCACCGGGCCCAATACTAACAAAATCCTCAAGCAATGCATGGTGACCTATACTTGCAGCCCGATTAACAAGAACAAAATCACCAATAAACGCCCCCGCCCCGATAATTGCGCCGCTGTTAATGAAACTGGCTCTGCCTAGACGGGTTGAACCGGCAATTACCGCGGAAGGATCAACCAGGGGTGGTGCAGGTTTCAGGCCCAGTTTCAGCGCTTTTTCGGCCAATTCCAATCGGCGTGAAGGGTTGAAAGCACAGGCATAGAATTCAGCGCACGCCTCATCACTATTAAATTCATCAAGTGCGACAATATTGCGGCATTCAAGAAGTCTCGGTATTCCTGAAACAGAAATGCCGGCACTAAGTTTAATTCCGCACCTCTTTAAGGTTTCCTCATATTCAACCACAATTGGGCTGCGAACACCGAATAAGCAGGCTTCCTGAAGAATATCAGATTTATCTTCCATTGTATCTTTCACAAGGTTTTTGCTGCCGGTCCACAGACAAAATTACCTGCCTTCCGCTTTTAATGCATCAGTTGTCAAACCGCACTTAAAGCTTTGGCAGAATGCCTCTCCAGTATGGCATATTGATAACATGATGGTTTTGAACCCTAAAAAGCCTTCTCATTTTATTATTAATTTTTCGGACCCGTCACATCAGCTTGCAAAGCCTCCATTTCCGCCCAAAAAGCAAGCTTTATGCGGTTTGCATGCCTCTTTTAAAATCAGGCCAAAGAGTGTTGGCAAAGCTTTCAAAACAATTGAACCGGAAACCCGATTAGAAAAATCTCTAAGTTCCCTTATATTCAATCAGCGTTGCTGCCTGCCCCCGCGATCGCAACCAAAGAAACTTCACAATGCCCTGAAATTCCGCGAATTTAGACAGTGTTATAAAAAATGCCCGGCGCCATGAATGGGCCTCGCGGGGATTTTCCCGCAGCGCCAGCCGCAATACCTGCAGCGGATAAACTAAAAAGCCCCATAACATAAAAGGATTTAAAACAGCACCTGCAACTATTACTATCGGCACGAACCCGGCCCAAAAAACCGCTCGCGCAGTTTCCCGCCGCCAGATACCGTGTGAAGACCGGCGATGAAGCCAGGCCACCTCGGCGGTTCCATACCCGCCTCTGACTGCCCGGCGCCACCATTGGCTAAAGCGCGTCATGGCCGCATCATGTTTGGTCATATCCGCATCAATTCGCCAAATTTTCCAACCATTTTGGCGCAGGCGCACACACAATTCAGGCTCTTCACCAGCTATCAGGCCCGGGCGAAAACCATCAACATCCTCATAGCTTTTTACACGCATCAGCGAATCGCCGCCACACGCCAAGGCCTCTCCGATTGGTGTATTCCACTCGTCATCACAAAACCTGTTGTAGATGGATTGTTGCGGATAGCGCTCCTGACGCAGACCGCAAACAACGGCAACCTCGGGATTTTCGATCAGAAAGGTGAAAGCCTTGTCCAGCCAGCCTTGAGCAATTTCACAATCACCATCAACAAATTGGACGAATTCTACATCCGGCTTTAAATTTTTTAAAGCAGCAAACCCTGCATTGCGCGCACGCGCCGCGGTAAACGGCTGGCTCAGATCAAGCTCAATAACGTGAGCGTTGAAATCATTTGCCACCACAATGCTGTCGTCAATAGAGCCTGAGTCCACATAAACAATGTCGTCGCAATCATTTACTAAAGACGTTAAACAGCCGACAAGACGCTGGCCTTCATTGCGGCCAATGATGACAACGCCAATCCTATTTGAATTCATTATGTTTCACCCCAAAACTGTGGGCGAGCGGCGAAAAGCGGCCACTGGTGCCAGGCACTCCGATAATTATGGCGAATTGCGTGAATTTTGCGAGCATGTTAGCCATTTATATTCATTTTCTAAATATGTTCATAAATTACGCGAGTTTTTTCAGGGTTATTTCTCTGGCACCTCATGAAAATCAACCATTTTCACATTGCAAAACCTTGGGCGTCCATGTCAGATTGCGCCCGTTTTTACCAGACGCATTTCTCTGATGCACGAGAAATTGGATGTTGGCGTATGGGCTCGGCGTTAGCGGCCCAATTTTGCCCACGTAACCGGGCCATTCCTGCGGTTTATATATTGGCTTTAGTCGAATGAAATACCAAAAATGAGAATTCTTTTTGCCTTGCCCGGCTTTCATCGCCTCGACCGTGGTGCTGAAATTGCACTTATCTCGGTTGCCAGTGAACTTGCCAATCGCGGCGATGAAGTAACAGTTATCGGCTCTGGTCAACAACGCCCGGATATGCCCTATCGTTTTATTCATGCAGCAAGCATCCGGCGCGAAAAATTTGAAGCCATGCCTTCTTTGCCTGGCTTGCGAAACGAATGTGCATATGAAGAACTGACCTTTGTCCCCGGCTTGCTGAGACATTTCAGGCCCGGTGACTATGACGTGACTTTGACCTGCGGCTATCCTTACGCCAATTGGACGCTCCGGCGCCCGACATTGCGCGGTCCACGCCCCGCCCATGTTTTTGTCACCCAAAATGGCGATTGGCCGGCATTTGCACAAAATTCCGAATACCGTTTTTTTGGTTGCGAGGGGCTGGTTTGCACCAATCCGGAATTTTTCCAGCGCAATCAAGACCGTTGGCGCTGCGCACTGATACCCAACGGTGCAGATACCAGCCGCTTTTGCCTTGGCTCAAAGCAGCGGGAACAGTTTGGACTGCCGCCAGATTCACTCGTTGTTTTGATGGTAAGCGCGCTCATACCCAGCAAGCGGGTTGGCCTGGGCATCGAAGCTGTCAGTCAAATCCCCGGCGCCCATCTTGTTGTGGCCGGTGACGGCCCGTTAAGACAGGAGATTGATGAAGCTGCTTCCCGGCTTTTGCCTGGCAGGTTTAGCCGGATAACATTGAGCCCGGAACAGATGCCCGCTCTATACCAGTCTGCTGATGTGTTTTTGCACTTGTCAAAACAAGAAGCATTTGGAAATGTTTACGTTGAAGCCATGGCCTGTGGATTGCCGGTTGTTGCCCACGACAGCGCCAGGTTACGCTGGATTGTCGGCGATGATGAATTCTTGCTTGAAGCTGAAAACCCAGCGGACATTGCCCGGAACATTGAGCTTGCCGGTAAAATCTCTCCTTCCCGCCAGAACAGCAGCGCCAAAAAAGCCGCAGCTTACGCGTGGACGAATATCGCAACCAGCTACCGCGAATTCCTTCAAGATGTCATTGCCTCATCATCTGGACCAAACAAGAATACTTAGCCACGTTTTTAAATTTTTGCATTCTGATTAAGGATGAAAATATTTCACGAAAGCATAATAAAACCACTCAGGTATGCTCGCCCGCCTGTACCTGTCGCCTTCAACATCGCCAATAATGTCTGATTGAAACTTAAACCATGCGCATTGCTTATTTCACCAACCAGTATCCCGCGGCAAGCCACAGTTTTATCCGTCGCGAAATCAAGGCGCTGGAAACACTCGGGGTAACCGTGGTCCGGTATGCATTGCGATCAGCGCCCGACGAATTAGTAGACCCTGAGGACAAGGCTGAGGAGCAGATAACCCGGCATATTCTCAAAGCCGGTATCGGCGAAATTCTGCGCAGCGTTTTGGCTGAGTTTTTTGGACACCCCATTTTTGCAGCTAAAGCCATCGCATTGGCCTTGAAGATTGGCTGGCGTTCGGATCGCGGAATATTGCGGCACTTGATTTATAGCGTCGAAGCAGCCGTTCTCGCCTCCTGGTGCCGACGCCAAAAGATCGACCATCTTCACGCCCATTTCGGCACGAATTCCGCCGCCATCGCCATGCTTGCGCACCAGTTTTCGAATATCACCTACAGTTTTACCGCGCATGGTTCCGAGGAATTCGAAAAAGCCATTCTGCTTTCGCTTGATGAAAAACTGCATTACTCAGCCTTCGCTGTGTGCGTGAGTTCTTATGGCCGCAGCCAACTGATGCGTTGGGTACCTGCCGGGCTTTGGCCGAAAATCAAACTGGTTCATTGCGGTGTTGACCAGGCATATTTGGACAGTGAGGCAACACCTCCGGCAGATTTGCCCCGGATCGTATGTGTTGGCCGATTATGCGAACACAAAGCCCAGCTCGTCCTTGTTGCCGCGGCATCGCGGCTGCGCGATCAGGGTATAGAATTTGAACTCGTTCTGGTTGGCGATGGCCCAATGCGGAAAGAGGTTGAAGAGGCCATCGGCAGTGCCGGCCTCGAACAACAAATCACCATTACCGGATGGGCCACGGGCGAGGAAGTAAAAGCCCAACTTACAGCAGCTCGCGCCTTCGTACTGCCGAGTTTTTCAGAAAACATGCCGGTAGTAATCATGGAGGCCCTGGCGTTGGGCCGCCCGGTTGTCTCCACTTACGTGGCGGGTATTCCTGAAATGGTCAGGCCGGGAAAAACCGGCTGGCTCGTGCCGGCAAGCGACGAAGCTGCTCTTGCTGAAGCCTTGCGCGAAGTGCTTGACGCTCCGATCGACAAATTAGCAGCCATGGGAGTTGAAGGGCGAAAGATCGTCTTTGAAGAACACGATGTGCTAAAGGAAGCGGAGAAGCTGAAGAAGTTATTTGAAGAACACAGTTCATGACGTTGGTTTTTTCAATTCTGATTACGGCTCTTGCCGTGGTGATATTTATTCCGGCCATCGTGCTATTGGCTGAAACCATCTCTGCAGTGATCTTTAAGCCAGCCCCGGCGAGTTCTCTCGATCGGACTCTTGCGGGCACAATCGCCGTTCTTGTGCCCGCGCACAACGAAAGTTCCGGGATTAAAACCACCCTCGATAATGTCCGCAGCCAACTACGCGTCCAGGACCGCCTGATCGTGGTTGCCGATAATTGCAGCGATGATACCGACGTGGTTGCAAAAAATTCCGGTGCTGAAGTGATACGCCGCGATGATCTGGAGCACCGTGGCAAAGGCTATGCCATTGCCTTTGGCCTCGACTATCTGGCCGCCTCCCCGCCGAGCGTCGTGATTGTGGTCGATGCCGATTGCTGCTTCAAAGAGGGATCAATTATGTCATTGGCCGACAATTGCCTTGCCGCCAATCGCCCGGCACAAGCACTAAATATCATGACGGCACCTGATGGCGAGCAGGCAAGGTTTGCAATTGCCGAATTTGCCTGGATCATAAAGAACAAAGTCCGTCCGCTTGGGCTTCATGCACTTGGCCTGCCCTGTCAGCTCAGTGGAACAGGGATGGCTTTTCCCTGGTCAACGATCCGCGCGATCGAACTTGCAAGCGCCAATATAGTCGAAGATTTAAAGCTCGGCCTTGACCTGGCACAAAATGGCTCAGCACCAATCTTTTGTCCCGAAGCGCTCGTAACCAGCACTTTTCCGCTCTCCGAAGACGGCGTATTAAGTCAGCGCCAACGCTGGGAACACGGAACTTTGGCAATGATACTCGGCCTCGCACCCAGATTGGCCTTCGAGGCAATAAAACAGGCCAATGCTCGCCTGCTCGTCCTGGTAATTGATATGGTGGTCCCGCCACTCGTATTACAGGCGGGCTTATTAATAGCCGGACTTGTTGTCGCCTGGGCGGCTTTTGCCGTATTTGGCACCAGTACCCTGCCGGGGTGGATTCTGGTTGCCGGTTGCCTTGCCTTTTTTATCGCCATTGCTCTTTCCTGGGCCAACTTCGGATCCAAAGTGCTGCCGTTGCGACTATGGCCAAAGCTGATTTTGCATCTGGGTTCGAAAATAGGAGTATACCGGGGCGTTCTCGGCCGACGTCAGCGTAATTGGGTCAGAACCGACCGCGGATCAGGAAAGAAAGAAGACTAAGGCGCAATTGTTCATTAGACCGATTTTGGCCGGGCGATAAAATTGAAAGCGCGAAACGGATAGATTCGACACTTCGTAAACTCCGCATAACACATCGGAGATCTATCAAAAATGAAATCAGAAAACGATAATATTTCGTAGCCGAGCGTTTGAGTTAAAAATTCAAACAAATCCTTGCTGGTAAAGCTCATATTCTGGAAATTGGCTTCCGGCCCACATTCAAACAAAACCATTGGCCGGAATTTATCTAACGTTTTTTGCGCGCCACGCAGTGCCGCCAGTTCACCTCCCTCTACATCAAATTTGATAAAGTCGACCCTGTCTTTCTCCAGCAAAATTTCATCCAGACACCGTACATCAACCTGGTAACTGTTATCCAACTCCTCGCCGCCACTTGCACTTGAATTTGCGATACGGCTTAAACCTGGTCTCTTGAGATTTTCTTCAAATATCGCCGTGCCCGGCTTATCGGCAATCGCACAGATATTTATCTCGACATTTTTAAATCGACGCTTCAGCCACGCACCTTTAATTTGAGACGGCTCGAAGGCAATATGGTTTCCCTGTGGGGCGTATTTGATTATTTGACTCAGAAAAGAGCCAATGTGGCAGCCGACATCCACGCCGCAAGATTCCGAAGTTAAAATGCGTTTCAAAACTTCGGGAAGCCACCGCTCTTCGAGGTAGAATTCGTATAATTCGGGATAACGCCGCCGTTGCCCGGCACTCAACCACCACCTGATACGTTTGGCCGGTAATTCCAAGGGTGAATTGACCACAATCGATTTCAAAAACAACGCAAGAGGAAGTCGATTGGCCATCTGCAAAATTCCTGATTTTTGTGCTGTTAGTTGCCGGCTGAATTGCCGTCATAACCATTTAAATAAATCCATACAGCAGCAGTAGTGGCAATCGTTTGCTGCACCGTATATTCGGCAGACATTATTATACCTGGGTATTCAATGAGATATTCATAGATCGGCATTGAAGTTCGAACAGGCTCGACCCGCCTTGAGGGTATTTTATCTGATAGAGCGGCCCAATCGGGCCCCCAGACCCACCAATAGTTGGTAACTGCCGGCAGCGACCAGCCATAAATCGTAATCCCCTTGGGTGCCTCAACTCCTGCCATAATCGAATCTTTATGTAGTGGCGCAAGAGGCCAGCGGTAACCCAACCCGGTGGTAAAAGACATGCCAATTTGATTGGCGCCAAGAATGTGCGCCGACCCGTTGAGCATAGTTGCCAGAAACTCCTTGGCCCCGGTGATACTATGGGCCCGGATTAACAAGGCTGCTTCATTGTGGTTCGGCGCCATGCCCTCGCCCCACAACATCGGCGCACCGGAATGTTTCATACTTCGGTAGGAGACTTTCGAAAATTGCGGATTAACGATATATGTCCGCGCAACGCTAACCAGTCGGCGGCGAATATCATATTGCAGCTTGAAATTGGCGCCGGGGTGCCGGGCATTAGAATATTCCCACACGCCATCAGCGCGAGAAAAGGCGAAGTCGACCCACCCTTCTTCAAATCGTTTCACGACTGCCTGATTATACTCCTTATCACCGGTAAGACGAAACAGCGTCCCCGCCGCCCACAGGCGGCTGTCTTTGGCACGAACAAGAACTGGGGCGAAAAGTTTGTCAAATTTTTCCTCTGGAAGATTGAGAATTTTGAATGCCTCTAAGACACTCTTTTTCGGCTTGGAGTATGATTTCTCCGCTGCCTTCCAGGCACGGATTGCACTTTCGCGGTACAATTTGGCAAGTTGTGCCTCGTCAAGACCTTCCAGCACTATCGCCAATTTTGCCGCAGCGGCTGCATAAGCAAAGCTCGATAAAAAATCGGGTGCATAGGCAAATACCGTTTGAGATTCGAGCCAACATGTCTCCCAGGGTTTTGGCGTGCTTGCTGATTCAATTCCTCCACTTACCAAGCCGTCCGGACCTTGCATCCGGCGCCAAAAATCCAGGTTCCAAATGGCCTCATCAATAATATCAGGAAAATCCTTGTCGCGATAAAGCGGGTGTTGCAGCACCTCGCTGCTCGCCGGCGTCCCAAAAGCCACACTGCGCGCGCCAGGCGGCAACTGTTCGTAGACATCCAGGAGCAAATAGCTAGCAGACACATGGGGGATCCTGCGGTCCCAATCTCCGGCGTCCTGATATCCACCCCATGCGTCAGGCTTGATGTTATCTGTTATCCACGGCGCCTGAGCGGCTTTTTTAAAGTCTACAAATCCACCACCTTCAGAACTTAACATGAAGGGCAGCTTGCTTTGGCGCACTTTAATGCCACTGGCTTCGGTAAAACATTCCGGACGCGTGTAGCCGAACCGGCCATCCAGCGCCATGCCACTGCGTTGATTATATAGCCCGGCCATGGACGCGGATGCCGCACGATACCAAACAGAATTATCAATCTTAAAAGGATCAGAAGTACCAAGCCCGGGAATAAAAATGCGGTAGGCACCCACAGCCATGTCACGCCATTTACTGTAATTAAGATCAAAGACATAAGTACCCGCCCGGTTGGCCTCAAAGGTTGTACCGTCTTTGCGCGTATAGGTATTAAGTGGGCCTTTGAGACCATCTCCTGGTTCGACATCTTTCGGACCAACCCGCAATGAGATCGGGCCGGTGAAAACTATGTCACCGCGGTTAGAAATGATGTGAAACTGATCTAACTTATATCGTCTAAAGTCCACCGCGCCGTCTTCTTCGCCACCAGGCAACCAAAGTGACAAATAGGCAGTCTTGGAAACATCTTTCGGGCGATGGCCAACTTGATTGGCCCGGATTGAGGAAGCGCGGGTTTTTTTGTCATTAAAATTGAAGTTTGTCGATGGCAGTATTTTACTTGGCCAGGTTATGGTGAAAGAGCCCGCCTCTAAAGGACTGTCGAGTTTTAGGTAAATATAGTGCCTAAAGCTCGCGACCGATTTTGCTTCGCTAAAACGCGCACCTATGCTGCCTGAATCCCAAGGTACTGATTTTCGGAAAACCGCCAGCACCTGACGCCCACCGATGTCGCCATAACGATTAGCTTTGTCTATGGTACTTCGGTCAAGCGCCAGGAAATCGGCTTTGTCACTGGTTCTCACATACCCTGAGCGCGGACCGACGACGATGCCTCGTTCATTACCGCCAAAAGAAATCCATTTGCCATATGACGCTTTTTCAGGCGATGGCAACGCGACAATCTTTCCTTTGCGGATTTCGGCCTCACGGACCTCTACCCTGATGATATCCGGCGCGGCCATCGTAACTTCGAATACCGCAGGTTGCTGCAGCCTCGCCGCGACCGATCCTGGAAGATTGAACACCAGAAAGCCAACCAACATCAGGCCGAAAAGTGGATGGCCTAAGAATTTCAGTTTCAAGCTGAATCTAAAGTTTGATTTGGCCATATGACTCAAAAATCCTTCGCGTACGCAACTAGTTTAAATCAACAGACTGAAATATAACGATAAAACCCAAGCCACAGCAACAGTTTCACCTGCCATTCTTAATAGCTCTGATTCCATCCACCACCGGGCGCATCCATTTTAACCTGTCATAAAATTTCAAGGGATGCAGATCGGTTCGCGAACTCCTTTGTCCGGCAAGATTAGGGACAGACAGAAGCACACGAATTTCCGGCTCCAAATAGCGTATATGATTATATGCACCGTCGCGAAAAGTCGGACACCCGTCCGGGTGGCCCACCGGGCGGGTTTCACAATCATGCATATATTGCGCCATTTTTTCGATAAACGGTTGATTTACGCCGTAGAATTGTCCACCGATAGTGTCCTGTTTCCAGTCAGCCAACGGCCCGTCCAAATTGAGATCTGCAGGTTTTTCATAACCGAAATAAATAATGTCCCACGTCTCTTCGCTAAGTTTTCCAAGGATATTTTCCACGTCACGGTCGTTAAACTTGTTAAACCCAACATCGTCTTCGAAAACCAAAACATTCTTCAGCGAGTTCGACAGGGCCAACTCTAAAACGTCCCGGTGGCTGGTAAAACTTCCACGCGCACCCAGGCTCGGAAAATCGCCCTGTTCTGTTGGTCGAGTTGAGGTGTAGAACTGAATTTTATCATCGGGTATTTCAATTCCGATTTTTTGGAATTCTTTTTCCACCCCCAGCTTACGGTCAACCCGGTCCTCCAGGTTAATGATGTAAGCTCGATCAAAAAAATCTATTATTCGTCTCATTTTACCTACGCACGCCATTAGCTTGAACAGGAAAGCCTGTAATTCTGTTTGAGTTGCACTTTACGCTGGCTACTTCAACTATCAAATCCGGTCCAAAATTGGCGTCAATATGTCACATTATTTTCAGTGAGGCAAAATAGAGCGCCGACCAAACCAGCGCTCCGATTACTACAGCGGCCAAATCCACTTTAACGTCGGTAAGGCCCAATTTTCTCACACCATATAGACTGACGGCGAGCATTCCCAATTGGCTAACCGAATAGGCAGCTGCCACCCCATGAGCTGAAAATTGATTATACAAGGGAAACACTGCAATCGCGAAGATAACAATCGACACCGCCGTACCGATTGATGTGTAGACCGGCTGGCCCGCGGCTAAATTAAATGACCGGTAGGACGCATCAATTAAGCCGATAAAAACGCCGATCAGAATAATTTCCAGAAATTCCGTCGCCGGCCAGTACGTCGGCGTATAGAGCAGGCGGAAAACCGGCGTTATCAGACCGCCGAAAATTGCAACGCCAATAAGTGACAGCCAAATCAGCCTGCGCCGGTATACGCTCAATAGAGTGTGGTCGGGCTTAGCTTGCCGAAATGTTTCCGATGCCAGCGGAAATAAAATTCTACCGGTCCAGGTTTGAATAACCTGCAGCGGCAACATGGCCCACATAAATCCGATGGAATAGATCCCGACAAGATCAAACGGCACCAGCTTGGCTAGCGTCAACCTATCGAGTTGTCCGGCAAAAAAAGTCAAAGTGCTGGTTAAGAGCATCCACTTGCCAAACTTGATGATCTCCCGGGCAGCTTGAGAATCCCAATGGAACTTGACGCGCCACCAGGGAAAAATCAGATGACTTAGCGTAGCGACCATGAAGGCCCCAATCAAATTACCTGCCACAAGCGCCCAAATTGTTGGCGAGTACCAGGCCCACGCCACCATCACGACAATTGAAAGTATTTGAGAGACCAAATTTAGAGACGTAACACGCCCTAGCCAAAGCTTGCGGTTAGCTAAAACCATTGCCATGGAGTTAAACCCGGCAATTAGACTTGAAAAGGCCATGACGAGTACAATTGCAAAGAGTTGCGGCTCGTCGTAAAACTGTGCCAGGGGTGCAGCGATCAGGCCAATGCAGAAGAACATCGCCACCCCCCTGATAACGTGAATTGTCCAGGCCGTATTGAGAAATTCCGGTTCTTCGCCTTGTTTGTTCTGAATTATACTGGCCCCGATTCCAATGTCGGACATCAAACCGATGCCCTGAACGATTACGGAGACGAGCGCCATAATGCCGAAGACTTCAGGAACAAGAAGCCGCGTTAATATGAGATTGGAAGCCAAGCGTATGACCTGACCCAGTACAAACCCACCAACGACCCAGAAAGAAGCTCTAAATAACAAATTGAAGACCTTAATGCGCGCGCGTTTGGCTCGGCTGTGATCAGGAGTGGTTTTTATTTCTCTGTAACAAAGTTACGCCAGAAATTAGTCAGAATTATTTGACAATCTGATTATCACTTTACACTAGAAAAGTGAAAGCGCTTAGTTTGTTGAATGAATGAAAACATTAACGTTAATAAACGAAAACTCGTTGGCCTATTACGCCGGAGGCTCCGATTTGGTACTAACTTGCGTAAAATAAATCTAGCAATTCCTCAGGAAAATCTAATATCTGAAATCTCAGCCCAGATTACTGAGCAACCAGTATAAAAACAGAATCTGGGGTGGGGGAACTTGACGGCTAAAAATCGACTGAGTCCCCTTTTGGTTTTAAGCAAGGCAACTGGAAATGTAATGAATTCAAAAGCCAGGTATCTTTTATCCTATCTCGCATTACCCTTCATTCGCCTCGAGGTGCCAGGATGGGGGCAGTTAGCCAGACTGCTTGGCGTTCAGTATGGGCCGGAATGTGATCATTTGTGGACCGGGTTACCGCAACAATCCGTACGCGGCAAATGGCACGGATATACAATACCTGTTGACCTGGAAGACTGGTCGCAGCGACTGGTTTGGTTTCTTGGCCGCTATTATGAACTGGATACTCAGCTTGTGGTCAGAGCGCTTGTGCGCCCGGGCGACACATTCTTGGACATTGGCGCCAACGTCGGCATGATTACCCTGCTGGCATCCCATCACGTCGGTAGAATCGGTAAAGTTCACAGCTTTGAACCCAATCCGGTTACCCGCGCAAATTTAAACAAGGTTATTGCCGAGAATAATATTGAAAACGTCGAAGTTTATGACGTGGCTCTTTCAGATAACGTCGGCATTCAAAAATTAACGGTAGTCGGCCGGCAAGATGGCGTCGGAACTTTAGCTAAAATTCCAGAAACATCAAAAGTCACGACAGCCCATAATATACAAACCGCAATCGGAGATGATATTATCCCGGAAAATCTATCCGGGCGATTATTTATAAAAATCGACATTGAAGGATTTGAACCTTTTGCATTAAAAGGTCTGACACAGACAATCGATAAACATAAACCGCTGATACTGACCGAATTCCGGCCGGACCACCTGACCAGAGCAGGCTCGAGCGCTGAAGAGATGGTAGCAATCATGGCAGAGAGAAATTACGTGCCCTTCAATATTTCCGTGAAGCGGCCGTTTTATCACCATAAATTTCATATGGTCCAATCGGATGCCAAAACCATATGCCCCCATAATGTTCTTTGGGTCAGTTTCGATGATCGTCAGAAAATTTTTGAGGAAGCAAAAAACAGTCAATTTTACGCAGCCTGAGTTTGGTAACAGATAAAACTGCCAAGCAGCAAAAATTGCGTGTGATCCGACCTAAACCCTTTTTGGGTTGAATAATTGGCAAACAGCGGCGGCGGCCAACAAGACAGTTGGACTGAGTTATTGAAATATATAGGCATGGGAAACGACGATTAAATATTACTATTTATACTATTTAGGAGGATCAAGTGTCCGCTGTTAAGGAATTTGTAAAGGGAATACCTGTCGTTGGCGACCTTGCCAAGAAGGTCTACAACACAATTAGGCCGTTTCCCGGGTCGGAGACTTTTTGGGAGAAACGCTATGCCGCCAGGGGAAACTCCGGTATCGGCTCCTACAATAAATTCGCCGAGTTCAAGGCTGAAACCCTAAATACTTACGTCGATGAGAAAAACATCAAATCTGTTATTGAGTTCGGCTGCGGCGACGGCAATCAGTTGATGTATGCAAATTATCCGCAATACATCGGCTTTGATGTCAGCCAAACAGCCGTGGAAATCTGCGGGGAGAAATTTGCAGAAGATAAGGCAAAGTCGTTTCGCTCACTGGGCTCATATGCCGGAGAGACAGCAGACCTGGCGCTATCACTTGATGTAATTTATCACCTGGTTGAGGATCGTGTATTTGAGGAACATTTACGCAGCCTTTTCAAGGCTGCAACCCACTCTGTGATTATCTATTCGAGCAATTCCGATGAAAATGACGGTTATGAAAACACCCACCATGTCAAACATCGGAATTTTACCCGGTGGGTTGAAGCAAACATCAAAGGCTGGTCTCTCGATTATAAAATCCCCAACAAATACCCCTCACGTGGCGATGATACACAAGGTTCGTTCGCAGACTTTTATATTTACACGAGGGCTGTTTGAATTAACAAATTTTATCAAATTGGCCCCTAGCAATATGGAGCTAAAGACTGGCACCATATTTTTACCGATCAAATTGACCAGGAAATCGGCGTGGCCAAACCATGGTCTGCCTTGTTATCCAAGCTTACCGTTAGCTTGCTTCGATCCAAGGGAAATTCTCAGGCGATTTATGTTTAATTTCTGGCGTTAGCTTGAAATTAATTTGGAAATTAAATGCATGACCACTTTTAAAGGGACAACTTCAAAATGAGCCCGGTTATTCAAGGACTATGGTTAGGCAGCGACCTGACTGACTTGGAAATTTTGTGCATCCGGTCATTTCAGCATCACGGGCACGAGTTTCATCTTTATGCCTACGAACCTATGACCAACGTTCCTCAGGGAACGGTAATAAGGGATGCCAATGAAATCCTTCCCGAAAGTGCCGTTTATCGCTCGCGCAACGGCGGACTTAGTTCGTTTGCTGATTACTTTAGGTGGGAGCTCTTGAAGAAAAGAGGCGGTGTCTGGGTCGATATGGATGTAATCTGCCTAAAACCGTTCGAGTTTTCCGACGATGTCATTTTTGGCTATGAGTCAGAAAACCTCTTAAATATTGCGGTTCTTATGTTTCCGCCTGGGCATTTCATGCCCAAGGTCATGGCTAAAGCCTGCGATGATGTAAATTGCTTTCAGCCCATCGATACGACGAAGACCATCATTAAAAAAGTCGCACGAAAATTGCTTCTGGGGAAAGACAAAAGCAGAATTTACGCCAATCACACAGAGCCCGGCGGCCCGCCATATTTTACCAAATTCGTCAGGTATTACGATCTGCTTGAACACGCTAAACCCCAGCACTGGTTTTACCCGTTTCCCTACTGGGAGTGGCAGGAAATATTCCAACCAAGCGATAATGCTGAAGCCAAAATCAAAGACAGCTACGCTGTGCACGTCTGGCATAACGCCATGCACAGGGACCCACACATGGATAAAGACCAATTGCGCTTCAAAGGAACATTAATCGGTCAGCTTCGCGACCGTTACATGCCTTAGCAGTTTATTCTGCACAAACCATACAATTACAAAGCCGCAAAAACCGCCTGTCTACAGCTTGCGGACGATCATAAAATACCCGAGGGGGAAATATTGGGCTGATCTTCCAGAAGCGCTCCTGCCCGGACCGGTGTTTATGAACTTCCAGCACATAAACTGTATTGCCATGGCTGGGTATTTTCCCAATTTTGGCCACGTCATCAGGGTTTTCGACAGGATATCCGCTATTATTTCCGGAGAGCCGCCTATCGGCCTCAAGGTGATAATTTCGAAGCCGGTCATTTCCGCAAACCTTTTCAGGGCGAATTCCGTATAACGGTAATAGTCATGAGGTTTTTCATGCAGCCAATAATAAAACGGGACATTGATAAATATTTTGCCTCCCGCGTTAAGAACCCGGTTCATTTCCTGCCAAAAATTCATTGGCTCGGGCAGATGCTCCAATACGTCAGAAAGAATAATCGTATCGAATTCGCCATCTGAAAAAGGCAGTGCCTGAGTAAGATCACAATTATGGTCGAGGAAAGAATTCCCATGTAAGGAATTTTCCCAATCCACACAGATGTTTTCGTCAATCAGCTCCCGATATGCCTCAAATAGGGGCACCTTACCGCACCCGAGATCCAGCAATCGGCCCCGGCAATGTTCCTTAAGGTGGTCCCAATATAGACCCGCGACGATGTCGGCAACGAGCCTGGAGGCGATACCAACTTCGCGTGGATTTCTCGACGCCCTTAACACCCCTTTTTGCAAGACATATTTTGAAGGATGCCACAAATCTTTGTTTTTCATAAAAATTTATTCCGCACATCCAGTTAGTTCAGAAAAAGTACCACGTCGTCGATTGTGACTTTCACCGATAAAAAAAACCAACACCCAACACCATAAAAATTTAGCCGAACAGTTTAGACAGTATAGAACGTATTCTTTTCCGATGGTCTCAAAAAGCCGGGTGATCATACTAATTTTTCCTAACCCTTCAATCTGCAACACTTCGCGCCGGGCTTATTGCCTGTTTGTGGTAAAACGGTTAGGTATGGCGGGAAAACAAAACAGGGTCTATTACGAGAAATTTGCGCTAGGCTCCGTGTCAGGCAATTTTCGGCTTCCAGTTAGACGATCCGTACTAAACAATAAAATATCCTGGCGGGTTTTTACCCTAAGTGAGCAGCGCAAGATGTTAAAATCACGGAACTTTCCAGTATTCATTCCCGCAATGTTATTGACCCTATTTGCCGCCACGGTTTCAGCAGCGCAAAATCAAATCCCCCTACCCCAACCTAAGCCAAAGCAAGATGCCTCCAGCGCTAAACCATTGCAATTACCCGCGCTTGCACCCGCGCCCGGCACTGAAGATAGCGCGGGAGCAAGCAACTTTAGGCTCTGTTTAGCTGGCCTTGCGCAACAGGGTGTAAAATTTAAACCGCTAGAGCCTTTTCAAAATGGCAAGGGTTGTCAGATTTCCGATCCGGTTAAAATTTCTGCTATCAAAAATGACGGTTCGATGATCTTTCTGCCAGCAAAACCGGTGCTCAGTTGCGCATTTACCCAACGCCTGGCGATCTGGTTGTCCGACGCCGCCGGCCCGATCGTCGCCGGCCATGTGAAAAGTCCCCTTCTGGCCGTAACCACCGGCCCGGGCTATGTTTGCCGCAACCGCAACGGTCAAAAAAATGGCAAATTGAGCGAACACGCCTTTGGCAACGCCATTGATATCTCCGGCTTCAAGATTACCCGGCTCAAGACCATCGCCGTTAGCGCAATTTCCAGCGGACCGGACCAGATTAAACGGATGCTGACAGCCTTGCGGTCAACCTCATGCGGCTATTTCACCACTGTATTGGGCCCGGGATCCAATGCCTCTCATCAAAAACACCTTCATCTCGATTACGGCAAACATGGCCGCACCTGGAACTATCGAATTTGCGAATGACGGTCCGGGCTGTTCCGATGCCCTGTTCATTTCAATAAATCGAATAAATCTTCAGCGAAGCGGATCGTAGCAAATTGATGTTCGGCAATCGCGATTCGTCCTAATTCAATTTTTTGTATTTAAAACCCACAAACCGCTAGCCTGAACCGTTCAACCAATTAACATTTGCAAAACCGGTTAACCAGTAACCTCTTGAAAAATAGATATTTTTCTATCCAATCCCAACTTTATGGTTAAGCTGCGCCACAACTAGTTGCCAAACTCCGTCGGCATGATAAAAGCCTCTCCTATTGCGGCAAATCAGCGGCTATCCGAGCAAGCAGAATTCCACAAAATCGGTTTCAATCAGCGCATTTGGAACAACCCCGGAAAAAGATGCTCTGTTTGGTGTTCGCCGCTTGACAGTAGTTAACTTTTTGTTAATAATCAGCACTGGTATAAGAGCGGTGTTGTGTTTTAACTTTTGTTTCGTGTTTTTAGGAGATGTAAGGTGTTTAATCTGAAAAGTCTGTTTACAGCAGCGTTAATCGCGGGATCTGTAATGTTTGTGCAACCCGCCAACGCTATATCGGTTACGGGTGTGGCCGTTGGTGCTATTGGCGATAACCCGTTCACGCAGGAAGTCGGTCTCAAGGAAAATCGCGCGATCGGCAATGATGCTATTAAATATTTCATTCCGCTTGGTGACACCAGCGGCACTTATGGTGTTGCCGGCTTCGGCTTAGCCCCAGACTCCGGTGACGGTGGCGGGCTTTTGACCATGATCCTGGCGTTTGCTCCGGTTAATACCAGCGTCAATGGCGTGCTGACAGTTTTGTTCGAAGATCTTGATCTGGTTGGCGGTAACGATCCTACAGGGTTTTTGGAAACCGTAGAAGTATTCGATGCAGGCGGCACGACTGTCACTGGCCCCATTACAAATTTGGGTGGATTGGTTACAGGTGATAGTGACTCTCAGACATTGACAGTCAACGTGGGTGCTTTGGTTTCAAATCCTTATTATCTGCAATTAGTATTCTCAGCTGACTCTCCGGTGAATGGAACAAACACGGCTGAGTTCCTGATTGCTAGTCTTGATAACCCGGATGGTACTGTCGGTTTAGTGCCTCTACCAGCAGCGTTACCGCTATATGGTACCGGTCTTGCTGTAATGGGTTTCATCGGCTGGCGCAGGCGGCAGAAATCTAAAGCTGCTTAAAAATACCACTGGTTTCAGATTTACACGATGAACGGCGGCCCTTCAGGGTCGCCGTTTTTTTGTGGATTAACCCAAACCCGGCGACTTGCGCTCTTTACCACTTTCGAGCATTATTAATGTTAATCAATAAGTGATAATTCCCGCTGCAAAACACATGGGAGAGTGTTGCCATGAAACACACCACCACCGTACTTCTTGTTACCTGTATGCTCGCCTTGGCGAGCCAGAGCGCATTGGCAAAGAAGATTTCCTCGTTAAGAACCGGGAATTGGAAGGGCGGGGCTTACACCAACGATAAGACTGGAAAGTTTTCTCATTGTGCCGCAAGCGTCAAATATAAGAGCGGCATTCTCCTGCTGTTCTCTGTAACCCGGACGCGCCGTTGGAACATGGGCTTCGCCAACAATAGCTGGGACTTAACCATAGGGAACAAGTATCCGGTTGAATACCGCGTTGATAACGGAAGAATTTTCAGAGGCACGGCTTATGCCAAAAACCGCAATCTTGCCCAGGTCTTCCTGCCGACCAGTGACCGGCTGTTCTCGCAGTTCAGATATGGCCGGCTTTTAAAAGTTCAGGCAGCAAACAAGTTGATGAGGTTTTCGCTCAAAGGCACCAGTAAATTGCTGACGAAACTCTTGCGCTGCGCCAATTATTATGTCCAAAGAGAACGCAATAATCCGTTTGAATCCGACAATAGCAATCCGTTTACCCCCAAGAAGCGAAACCCGTTTGAGACCAACAAAAGCAATCCATTTAAATCCACCCGCAATACCCCCTTCCGGGATAAAGGCCCGGCGATTTCCACCAGCCGGACAACCGGGCCAACTGCGCGGACCCGCGCGGAAGCAAAATTCATTGCCACCAACATACTTGAGGATGCCGGCATAGGTTTCAGCCTCATTTCACGAGAAAAAGCGCCAAAACTT